>JAYSVQ010000201.1:0-5808 GCA_043718485.1 Bacteroidota bacterium | reverse complement strand
ACAAAAAAGAGTGATTCGTGAAATTAGAATAGACCTGGCTTTGCCATCACAAATGAATCGCCTAATTCAAGGTGATGTTGGTTCCGGAAAAACTATGGTCGCATTTATGTGTTGCCTGATTGCTGCAGATAACCAATTTCAAAGTGCGGTGATGGCACCCACAGAAATATTGGCGGAACAACATTATTTTAATTTTAGAAATTATGCGGAGCCGCTTGGCCTTAAGGTTGCGCTTCTCACAGGAAGCACAAAAAAACAGGAAAGAGAATCCATTCATGCTCGCTTAATAAATGGAGAAATCCACATTCTAGTTGGAACACATGCCTTAATTGAACCGCCCGTCGTTTTTTCAAATCTGGGTTTAACCATTGTTGACGAACAGCACAAATTCGGCGTCATGCAAAGAGCCGCCTTATTTTCAAAAGCTAAAGGTTATTTCCCCCACAATATGGTGATGACGGCAACGCCTATTCCACGGACATTAGCTATGACCGTATTTGGCGACCTCGATGTTTCAGTGATCGATGAATTACCTCCCGGACGTTCCCCCATAAAAACCGGAGTAAGATTTGAATCTGAAAGATTGAGGGTTTTAGGTTTTGTTAGCGAACAGATAAAGTTGGGAAGGCAAGCCTATTTTGTTTATCCGCTCATACAAGAATCAGAAAAAATAGATTTATTGGCCGTAACAGAGGGGCATTTGGCACTGGAAAAATATTTCACAATGGATGCGGAAGGAAAACCAACTGGAATTCGCGTTGGAATTGTGCATGGAAAACAAACGCCTATACAAAAAGAAGAGGGGATGAAACAATTCAAAGCCAAAATCAATCATATTTTGGTTTCTACAACTGTAATAGAAGTTGGAGTTGACGTTCCAAATGCAACCATCATGGTCATCGAAAATGCCGAAAGATTTGGCTTGTCACAATTACATCAATTGAGAGGAAGAGTAGGCAGGGGAGCGAATCAAAGTTTTTGCATTCTTATGGCTGGCAAGAAAAACTTGTCTAAAGAAGCGAAACAAAGGTTAAAGGCAATGGAAGAATCAACTGACGGTTTCAAAATTTCTGAGATTGATTTAGGTTTAAGAGGGCCGGGTGATTTTTTAGGAACCAGACAAAGTGGAATTCCCGATTTTAAATTGGGAAACATTTTGGTAGACCAAAAAGAACTTGAAGAAGCGAAAGCGGCGGCATTTGATTTAGCGGCTGACGACCCTGAATTAAAAAAGCCTGAAAATGCTGCCGTTCGAAAATCTTTACTTGCTTTCAACCAAGAAGCTAAAAACTTAGGTTCAGTTGCTTAAATTCAATATTTTGGGTTGAAATTTTGCTGGAAACAATCTTGTTATAGGCTTAAAATTCATCTCCTGAGGCTTATTCGCATGCATTGTTTTCATTTTATGAATTGAAAAAAAAAGTTTACTTTAGAATGCGAAATCAAAATTATGAAGCATATTTTTTCTCTCACCACCCTTTTTGTCCTTTTATTGCTTACCTCTTGCACAAAAGAAGTGTTGCCCTGCTTTGAACCGGAATCAGGTAACAATACTGTTGATGTGGGCACTTCGGTAAAATTTAACAATTGCAGTTTGTTTGCCGAAGAAATGGAATGGGATTTTGGAGATGGAACTACAGCAACAGATCGTTCTCCCTCCCACCCCTATCAAGCATCAGGCACTTATATTGTAACCCTGAAAGCTTTTTCTAAAGGAAGAAAGAAATCCGGCACCGTTGCCGATGTGATAACGGTGGGTACCCGAATAATAGACCGTGTGAGAGTAAATTCAATTCCTGCTGTAGATAGCCTTGGAAATGCTTGGGATCCTTCAGATTCTGCTGATTTGGTATTTAAGTTTGGACCCAGTTCTGCGGCTCCCACTTCCTGGATTATTGAAAGCAACGAAGCTACAAATGCGACTTTCCCTCATGAGTGGACCTTCACCTCCGGCACCCTTACAAATGTGGATTGGACTTGGCTACTATTAGAAGCCGATGGCGGAAATTCTACAACGATTGCGCAAGGAACCCTCAACCCTTTAAGTGTAGGTACAGAGGGAAATATCACCCTTCAATTAGGGGGAACTAGCATTACGGTCCACTATAACTTGGATTAAAAAAGCTTGGGCCTGATCCCACTCCAAAGTACTTTTCCACAATAATCTATGCTTTTTAAGCAGCCATTGCCCATCTTTCAGATTAGGCAAAGAGGCCTATTTTGGCCTAAAAATCATGTTTTAGTTGTTTTTTGCCGATTTTTTGATTATTTTGATGTAGAGTTATCAAGAAAACCCTTTACATTTGGGCACAAAAAAGAAGGCTGATGTGGATAAAGTTTAGAAAATATAGCCCCTTCTCCCAAAACACAGCGTTGGGGATTTACCTCATTTTTTTAGGTTTCCCAAATTCTCAGCTTTTAACCCGTTTATTTTGTTCGTTTGAACCACATTCGAAGCATGAAGAAAAAAAGGATAGTTTTTTCAAATTAGGAAACCATTCATTCGAGGGCGATTTTTTAATTTTTAATTATTCGGTAAAATTTCCGGGAGTAACCCGAATTATATTATTGAACCCAGAGGGAAATCGAATCTGGGCTGACCAATATGTTGACGATAAACCCGGTGAGCACCGTTTTCTCTTTAATTCAACCAAGTTAAAAACAGGCGACACCTATATTTTTAAATTCGAATTTAAAGATGAGACCGCGCTAAAAGCGGTTACCATTCCTTAAAAAGTATTAAATCGTTTGTATAAGGGTGAATGTCGAAATTTTGACTTTTCGCTTTTGTATATTAATCTGAACGGTAAAAAAGAAGAACTTTTTTTTCAACGACCTGAATTTCTGACCTTTGCGCTTTCAATACTGAGAGCGAAATATGAAAAATCTGAAGTTCTTACCCTTTGTCGGCTTATTTGCCTTAGGGAGCTGGTGGTTATTAAATCCTCCAACCGCGCTCAAGAAGAGTTTAAATGAAAATGGAAATCAAGGCACCACACTTTATCCTGAAAAGCTTTACGGAATTGAACTCAAAGAAAAGGACCATCAATTTTCACAGGTAAAATCAGGGGAAACTTTTTCAACCTTGCTCAGCGGTTTCGGCATTGGTGTAGCTGCTATTCAATCCGTTATTGAAAATGCTAAAGACATTTTTAATCCTGCACAAATCAGGGCCGGAAAAAAAATCTGTCTGATTCGGGATTGTGAAAACAACAATTCACTTACACATCTCATTTACGAAGAAAACGAAATCGATTATCTTACTTTTCACTTCTCAGAATCTCCAACGGTTGAGCGAAAACAAAAACCTGTAAAAATTGTAAAGAGAGTCGCTTCTGGAGAAATTAATGGAAGCCTGTGGAATGCATTTGAAAAGCAAAAACTTCCCCTTGATCTGGTTATGCGCATTTCAGAAATTTATGCATGGGAGATTGATTTTTTCAGGCTTCAAAAAGGAGATCGTTTTAAGGTTGAATTTGAAGAACAATTTGTCGAAGGAAAGTCGATTGGAGTAGATAAAATTCATGCCATACGTTTCATTCATGAAGGGCGTGACTATTATGGTTTTCATTTTGTACAAGATGAAAAAGAAGATTACTATGATGAACAAGGAAATAGCTTGAGAAAAGCCTTTTTGAAGGCGCCGCTAAAATTCACCCGAATCTCTTCAGGGTATTCAAACAAGCGTTTCCATCCTATTTTAAGACGTTACACTTCGCACCCCGGTATAGATTACGCTGCCCCAACAGGCACCCCGATTATGGCCGTTGGGGATGGCACCATTTTAGAAGCACAATACAAAGGTGGAAATGGAAATTATGTAAAGATTCGCCACAATCAAACGTTTCAAACCCAATACCTGCATATGTCAAAATTTGGTGCAGGAATAAAAGCAGGTGCAAAAGTCAGGCAAGGTCAAATCATTGGGTATGTGGGCTCAACCGGATTAAGCACCGGCCCACACCTTTGTTATCGTTTTTGGAAAAATGGAGTTCAGGTAAATCCTTTAAAGGAAGATTTTCCAACTGCTGAGCCTATCAAAAAAGAAAACAAAAAGCAATTTGACTTAGCCATCAAAGAATCAAAAAAGAAAATGGAATCCCTTTCAACAGATACCGGTGCAGAAGTCCCGGAAAGGGATTTTATTATTCCCTGATAGAGAGTTTCATCTCCTTAACAAGGTGGCCAGATGCGGCATATTTGTCAATTATCCAGAGTAAGTAGCGAACGTCGGTAGCAATATTTCTGCAACGATCCGGGTCAAACATTATGTCGCTCATCGTGCCTTCCCAAACCCGGTCAAAGTTTAGGCCGATAAATTCACCGTCGCCATTCAACACAGGACTACCACTGTTTCCGCCCGAGGTGTGATTTGAGGCGACGAAACAAACATGCATGCTACCATCTGCATCTGCATATCGACCAAAATCTTTACGCTTCCAAAGGTCGATTAAGCGTGAGGAAACATCGAATTCTTCATCACCGGGAATGTATTTGGCCAACACCCCATCCAAGGTGGTAAATGATTTATACCGGATGCCATCTTGCGGGCTATAGCCTTCAACTTTTCCCCAAGCCACACGCAAGGTGCCATTTGCATCAGGATAAAATTTACGCTTTGTATCTTTTTCCTTTTGTGCCTTCATATACCTGCGATTCAATACATCAATCTTAGATTGCATTTCTGCAACCTTAGATGCGTACTTGTCTGTATAGTGGCTAAGCAGACTCTGCATTAACACATACATAGGATCGCTTTTTAATAACTTCAGGTTTTCAAAGGTCAAACTTTTGAGAAAAAGGTCGAGCTTTTCTTGGTCTGCCATTACTGTGGTAGAAAACAACTCTTCAACATACAAGTCAATGTTGCCCTTATACTTCTTTTTTATTTTATCAAAAATTCCCGGCAAATCTGTTAGGCCTTTTTCTGCAGCATACATTTTTAACATTGCCCTGCATAATTCTTTATCGATGGGGGCATAATAATCTTTGAAATTGGCCGGCATTGCCTTAATAATTTCATTTACCAAATCTTGAAACATTTCGGGTGTTGTCTCTTTATTCTCTGCCTTACCTACAAAAGCAGAGAAACCATAGGCCAATCCGATTGCCTCTACACCAAAACCTGCCTCATTCAAATAATCTCTTGCCAAGGCCATAGGCGCAAAAGACCGGTAAATACTTTCCATCGAAGGCAGAATATCACCATACTTTGCAGCCATATTTGGGTTGGCCTTTAACCAGACCCTAAACTCATCTTCGTATGCCTTTTTCACCTCGACCGCTTTTAATCGTTCGAGTCCACTCATTTCCCCAATCCATTTTTTCCAGTAATTGGCTATCCTTGCATATTTAGCAGCATATTGGATTTTTACTTTTGCATCTAGCCTCATGAACTGGTCCATTATTTTTAATTTCTGGTCCCGAATGGCAACGCGTGCCGGGTCTGCTTTACCTGCTATAAAGGCAACCTCAAATGAAGTTAAATACTCGGTTGTTTTTCCCGGAAAACCATACACCATCGTAAAATCGCCCTCTTTGACCCCTTTCATAGAAATCGCCAAAGACCTTTTGGGTTTCCAAGGCACATTTTCTTCAGAATAATCTGCGGCTTTGTTATCCTTTCCGGCATAAATTCGAAACAAAGAAAAATCTGCTGTATGTCTTGGCCACATCCAATTGTCTGTATCCTTGCCAAAATTTCCAATGCTTGAGGGGGGCGCCCCAACCAATCGAATATCTTTATAGGTCTCGGTTAAGAAAAGGTAAAATTCATTTCCATTATAAAATGGCCTAATACTCGCATCG
>JAYSVQ010000021.1:0-2845 GCA_043718485.1 Bacteroidota bacterium | reverse complement strand
TCAGACACCCTATGGGTGACCGCTTCAGGTGCAAATGAGTATCGCTGGTATTTAAATGGATTACTCGCTGCGCCTCAATCTTCAAATCCCTTATTTGGCTTTGTGCAGCTTGAAGAAAATGATTTAATTCAAATTCATGGTTTTAATGGAACCTGTACAACTGAATCACCCGATTCCTTTTCAGTAAGCATAACAGAAGTACCCGTTGCGCTTGCCGTAAACCCAGATGCAATCGTTTGTGCAGGACAATCTGTATCATTTACCGCTACTGGTGCTAACCAATATCGTTTTTGGGTGGATGGGCTTTCTCAGGGCAGCTTTTCTACAACTGCAACCTTTACATTTACACCCACAACAGATGGCCAGCATATTGAAGTAGAAGGCTCCTCAACCGCATTAGGCTGTACTCAACTTTCTTCAGATTCCTATATTCTAAATGTAATTCCATCGCCTATAGTGACGGCGGTCGGCCCGACCCAGGTTTGTGAGCCCGATTCTGTTCAGCTCAATAGCAACCTCACCCATTCCATTCAGTGGTTGAAAGACGGGCTCCCCATTTCTGGTCAATCTTCCAGTACTTTTTTTGCGGATGAAACGGCTAATTATTCAGTTCAATTTTCACAAGGCGGCATAGGCACGATTGAAGGGGTAGGGGCCAATCCATTTGGGCAATTGGGCAACGGCGCTCAAGTCGATGAGTTAGCAACCGTACTATCAAATACTCCAGACAGCATGCAAATGCTTGCAGCCGGAAAAGATTTCTCCCTAGCCTTGGGTGCCGATAATAAAGTTTATGGATGGGGAGACAATACCTATGGCAACTTAGGTGATGGTACATTTTCAGGTCGAAGCAACCCCGTGCTTTGGGGTTCTATCTCAAATGCAGATTTCATTGCCGCCGGTTCATGGCATTCAATCGTAATTTCAACGACAGGAAATGTGTTTGCCTGCGGGCGAAACCATTACGGACAATTGGGTGTAGGCAGCACAGGCACAGCAAGTTTTCCGGTGCAGGTAACCGCATTGAGCAATGCAACTAAAGTTGCAGCAGGTGAGGCACACAGCCTCGCACTCCTTGCCAATGGTGAGGTTTGGGCTTGGGGCCAAAATACATCAGGACAGCTTGGCGATGGTACCCTTACCAATCGCCTGAATCCTGTTCAGGTGTTGGGCCTTCCTCCGGTGATTGACATTGCTGCCGGTGATTACCACTCTCTTGCCATAGATGCAGACAGTAACCTTTGGGTATGGGGGAATAATGCAAAGGGCCAATTAGGTTTAGGCAATACAACAGGCACTTCAAATGCAACTCGAATCTTGACTTTGCGCTTTCTCACCTCAGTTTCTGCAGGGGCAGAGCACAGCATCGTGTGTGATAAGAGAGGAAATACACATTCATTCGGAGCCAATGATTATGGACAATTGGGAATCGGTAATCAAACCGGCTCTCTCATTCCTATTCTTATCGACTCTTTACCCTTCATCAACAAAGTGAGCGCCGGACACATGCAAAGCTGTGCCATTAGAAGGGATGGAACCGTGTATGTGTTTGGAAGAAATACCTATGGGGAGAATGGCGACAGCACACAGATTGACAATCTTGGGCCTAAAAGAATTACAGCCTTCTCCGGCGCACAAGATGTGGCCCCGGGTTATCACCATACCGCCGTCCTGATGGGTATTTTGCACGAATGTGAATCCCCATCTGTTCCGGTTATTGTGGATACGGTGCCCCCCATTCCGGTTACATGGAATGGAACTTTCCTCAATACCTCTGCAACGGGAACAAGCTACCAGTGGTTCCTGAATGGAAATCCGATTCTTTCGGCGAATCTGAATGCCTATGTTCCTGCGGTAAATGGGCAGTATTCTGTGAACGTAACTTTTGCAAATGGGTGTACAGGCAGCTCAGCACCATTTACTTGGCCACCCGTGGGCATCATTTCCAACACAGATTGCGGAATTGCATTATTTCCAAATCCTACCCTAGACATTATTAATTTAGAATGGGAAGCCTGTTTTATTGAAGGCGGTTCCAACGTAATCGTTCGCATTTTTGAGCTAAACGGAAAAGAAATTCCCTTGCGTGGAGAATTGACAGCCCTAAATCGGCTCGCGTTTGATTTAAACGGAATAAGTTCCGGCATTTATATGGTAAAGGCCGAAAATGATAACGGAAAGCAGGTAATGTTCAAACTGGTAAAAGAGTAAATCATTTGCCTTTTGGGTACCCGATTTTGGCATTTATAATTTAGGGTTCAATTGTAGCTTTGAAATGGAAAAACCTGTACGTATGAAAAAAGTCCTTTTGCTTTTACTCGCCTTCGGGCTGACGTTCGGTTTTGCCCAGCAAGCTGAGATTAAACCCCTCAAGAAAATATCAGTAGAAAGTACCTATTTGAATGCCGGTATTTTTTATCACCAGGCAGATGTACCTCAATTGAATGAAGTAATTTCCCAATTCGGTGCAGGTAGTCTTTGGGAAAAGGTTGATTATTCTACCTTTCAAGGCGGATTTTATTCAAACTCAAATGTAGCACCGGGGATTAATTTTGGCTTAAGCATGCGATTTGCAGATAAGGAGCGCAAACAATTAAATGAACACCTTCTCTTAAATGTAGGCTTAAATTTCAAGGCTTCAAACATGATTTATGGTTCTTATTTTTACGAAAGAACAGGTTTTTTCACCAATCTTGTTTCAAGCGATTCCTCCATTCAAATTAGAATTGATTCTACCTATATGGTGTCCGACCATTTTTATCTGAATAATAGAAACGGTTCGCTCGACTTAAACTTATCCTATGCTACTAACCTAAGTAAGCGCTTATCTTTTTGTGTAGGTCTT
>JAYSVQ010000003.1:0-8777 GCA_043718485.1 Bacteroidota bacterium | reverse complement strand
GAAAGACGAAAAAGCGGCTGATAAAAATGCTAAAGACCAGGAAAAATTAGCAGACAAAAAATCAAAAGGAGACACGGAAAGCAAGAAAGAAGTAGCTGCCAAACCGAGCAGTAAACCGGATGATAAAAAGAAGACAGTTGACAATCCTCCCAAGAAACCAATTGAAGACAAGAAAACCGCAGATGCAAAAACGACAAATCCACAGCCTGTAACGAAAGACCCTGTTCCTAAAAAAGAGATAAAGGAGGAGGAGACAAACAACTCAAATTCAAAGAATGCAAATAAGGAAACGCCAGATGTAACGGGAGATTCCAGGGAAGTTGCAGAATCAAATGCGACTAAACCGAGCGACCCTACGGTTATGACGGTGCCTGAAGACCCTGATCCCAAAAAGGAAAAGAAAAAGATTAAGAAGAAGGAAAAAGAGGAAAAAAGGGAAAAGAAAAAAAGTGAAAAGGCGGCAAAGCCGGTAAAGCCCAAGAAAAATGCGCCGGTTCAAATTCCGATTTTAGCCGACTTTCTATTTTCAGCTTCTCCCTTGAATAACGAACATTTAGGAAGAAAACAATGGTTTTACGATTTAGATTCTGCGATGCTGCACCCGGAGGAAGTGTTTAAACTTTCTCTGAGTAAGCGAAACTATAAATCCTTTCCCGCAGAAATTTATTGCATGAAAAACCTGCAGGTTTTAAATTTAAGCCAGAATAAAATCAAAAAAATTCCACTTTGGATTGGGAACCTAGCCAAATTGGAAGAGCTAAATTTGTTTAAAAATGGAATTAAGTACATCCCCGAAGAAATGCGCGGATTGGGAAATCTGGAGAAACTATATCTTGGAAATAATAAGCTGGTATTCTTTCCGGTTTGGGCGGGCGGTTTAGGAAAATTAAAGAAACTCGATATTTCCCGAAATCGAATGACGCCGTTGGAAGTCGATAAAATTTTGAACGCTTTACCGCGCTGTTCAGTATCCTATTAAAATTGAGTAATGGAAAATCTTGCATTCATTTCCGGGGCAACTTCCGGCTTTGGCAAAGCAACCGCCCTCTTGTTTGCAAAGATGGGATGGAACCTCATCATCACAGGCAGGCGAGAAAACCTGTTAGCGGAGTTTGCAATTCAATTGAAAAAGGATTTTGGCATTCAGGTATTTCCGCTTTCGTTTGATATTCGCGATTCAAAAGCTGTACAAAAGGCCCTAACGGGATTGCCTGATCAATGGCGAAACATTGATGTGTTAATTAACAACGCAGGTTTAGCAGCCGGTTTCAATCCCATTCATGAAGGCAATCTCGAGGATTGGGAAGCCATGATTGATACGAATGTAAAAGGAATATTGTATGTGACCCGCATTATCTCCCCTTGGATGATTGAAAGGGGGAAAGGGCACATCCTCAACATAGGCTCAACCGCCGGAAAAGAAGTGTACCCGAATGGAAACGTGTATTGCGCTAGTAAATTTGCCGTAGATGCACTCACTAAAGCTATGCGAATCGACCTTTTGGCTTATGGAATTAAGGTAACCCAAATTTCGCCGGGTTTGGCAGAAACAGAATTTTCGATTGTTCGTTTTAAAGGAGATGAATCTCGTGCAAAAAAAGTGTACGAAGGAATGCAGCCCTTACGTGCAGAAGACATCGCAGAAGTAATTTGGTTTGCAATTACCCGTCCGCCACATGTTTGCCTGAATGATATTGTGATGACGCCAACCGCACAAGCAACCTCAACTTTGGTAAACCGAAAAAGTTGAAAGGTTAATCGATTTGAATTTTTCCGGTGAAAACGCTTTCCTCAATAAAAAAGGAAAGAGAATAAATTCCTGAATCCAATCCATTCATCAAGGCCTGACATTTTCCTTTATTGCATTCGCAACTGACAGACCTAATTTTTTTTCCTTCAATAGAATACACCAAGAGCTCAATTTTTTCGGAAAAGTTGTTTGCCAAATCAAAATAGATTTCTCCTTGATTTGGATTCGGATAAAACTTAATATTTTGTACAGATTCATTTGCCAGTTTAATGGTGGAGCTAATGCCTCCATCAAATCCGGCTTTGGTAAAATAAATGGTGATTGCACTTCCTCTGGAATCTCCCCAAACCGCAGAAATAGAATCAGAATCTGCTACACACGTCATGAAGTCGTTTCCGGATTGATCTAATAGAGGGTCGTAAGCTGCGCTCACATCACTAAGGGTAAAATTGTTTCCCCATGTTGCACCGTTGTTTGTCGATACTGAACACATGATTTCGGCAGCTTGGCGGTACCCAGATCCTCCGGCGTTGCGCCGGTCTCGCCAGGTTGCAATAAGTTTTCCTTGTGGACTGTGGGTTATCCAAACAAGATCTTGAGATTTTCCATTGCCAATTCCGTCTCCATTTACTCTAACAGGTGCACTCCAGGTGCTTCCACCATTTTCAGAATGCAATACATAAATATCTGCATCGCCATTTAAAAAGCTAACCCAGGCAAAGGCCATATGTTGTGCATTTGAAGGGTCAATAGAAATTCGGTAACCTGACTTGTGAAGCGTATCAGGCGTTCCATTCAAGCCCGCATGAACCGTAGAATAAGTCCAATTTGTACCCGAGTTCGTGGATTTTGCTAAAAAGTATTGCGGATAGATATTTTGGGAGGATACATAACTTGGATAAATGCTAAACCAGTTGTTGTTAGGGCCGATGGCAGGGGTCGCCATGGGTACAGCAATTAAATTTCCAACAAGAGAAAGCGTGGTGTCCATATAACGAGATGAACTCCATGTATTTCCGGTGTCTAATGAGTATTTAAAAAAGGGGCGGTTGGGTAAAGGATTCCAGTTTGCTGAAGTGGTAGTGATAAATAACTCGCCATTATTTTTTCCGACTGCAAGCCAGGGGCGATCCATGGGTAACTCAGGGTCTTCTCCGGCATTCCAAATTCGGGCGCGGGCAGTCCAGTTGTTTCCTCCATCAGAAGAATGATGCAACCAAATTTCACCGGAATCAGGTTTTTGAAAATCTACGAATGCAAGAAAAACATTTCCATTTTCATCCCAAACTAAGGTTGGGTCAGCTGAGCCGTAAGTCGGTTTCAAATGGGGAAAGGAGTATGCAGCGCTCCAGGTAATTCCGCCGTCTGTAGTGGCACGGGTTTTAATAACAATTTGACTTCCCAATTGGTAGCCCATCCAGGCCACCACCATTTCATTTTGGTTAAGTGGATTTATGGCAAGGGAAGGTTCACCATCGAAAACGATTCCGTTCGAAATATTTTGGTCAAGGGTACCTTGGCCGCAAAGGCTTAGGTGAATTAAAAAAGCAAGGCAGAAAAATGAAAACCTGTTTTTCAATAATATAAGGTTAGGAAAAAAAAGTTTTATTTCGAAAGCTCAATTGACTTTTTTACAATCAATATTAAACTTTTCGGTTTGTTTACAATGCTAACCGGTATAGAAAAATAAGGCATTTTACTTTCTTTGCCTCCTCCTAAAACGATAAATTCGGATTTGTTTGCCTCGTCAGATTTCATAAAAATCTTGCCTTTCGAATCCAGAATTCCAAACATTTTCCCCTCATGGAAAAAACCGTGGCCTCCGTACATTTTCTTGATTGAAATTCCACCTACAGATTCGAGTTTTTCCAGCAATATTTCAACTGTGACTTCGGTAATTTTTTCAGGTTTTACTGCTTTTACTGCTTTTACGGCCATGATGAACAATCCATTTATTTAAGCCCAAGTTAGTGTTTCATTCGCATTTTGCCAATTTTCAGTCGTTTTGCCCCTTTTTTATGCCTGAAAAACAAAAAGCCACTAACTTGCTTTTCCATTTTCATGAGCCTTGTTGGGCATTTTGTATGAATAAATCCAATTCTTGTCGAAAAGGGAATACCGCCCTATTATTCTTTTTTCGATTCATTTTCCCTCTGGTATTTATTGCGGTTCAGCCTATTTTGGGTCAAATCCTTGCCCAAAGCATTCCGGCTACCGACCCAAATGCATGGCAATTGGTATGGGAAGATGAATTTGATTCTCCCTCGCTGAATACCAAGAATTGGAATTTAAATGACTGGCGAATATGGGTACATGGGCGTACCGATTTGGAAATAAGGAGAACTACAGACCAAAATTTTATTTTTGATACAAGTGGAACCGGAAAGATTGCCATGGTCGTCAAAAAGGAAAAAAGCGAAATCGGGGAACACGAAAATATTGTAACGAAGAAACTCGAACCGGTGACTTATGAATTTTCAGCCCCCGCCTGGCTAATGTCGAATCAGGAGTTTAAATATGGATATTTTGAATCCAGGGTGAAGATGCCCCGCTTAAGGCGAAAACAAAATCACTTAGGTATTGGCGCTAATTTCTGGTTGTACAACGAAAGTTCGGGGCCGGTCGCTTATAGTGAGATTGATATTTTCGAATTTATTTCCCGTTGTGAAAAACAACATGTTTATACGGTGAATGCCCATTTCAGATACAAGGAAAAGACTGAAAATTGGGATGCCTATTTCGATCCAAATTGCTACTGCCAATGCGAAAATTATTTGACCTCACCCGATGTTTCGTCTTGGAATATTTTTGGCATGAATTGGCAACCGAATTTCATTCAATTTTATGTAAACAACAGTCTTATTCAGACCCTGCGTTTTGACCCGGTTAAGGACCCCAAGCCGGAGCAATTCATCCCCTTGAGAATAATATTAGATGTAAATTTTTGGATGAGTGAATTCATGCTGGGAAAAAAACATAAGCTTCCCTATTCTTTCGAGGTAGATTATGTAAGGGTTTATAAACTCAAATAGAGCACTCATGAGACCTTTTAATATCCTTTTTGAAAAAGAAATTGTTTGATTTTTAATTTTCGTTTTGCTTCTGGAAGTCTTTCCCATTCTTTTTCCTTTCTCGCAATTAATTTTTGAAGCGTAGCCGAGTAAGCCTCATCTCCTATTTCCATGTCAATTACTTTTTTTGCCAAATCCCTATTTACCCCTTTTGCCAATAAGCCCTGCAAAACTTTTTGTTTGCCCCAATTTTTTTGTTTGAATTTTCCACGTACAAAAGCGCGACAAAATCTTTCTTCATCGAGGTAATTCTCTTTTTTTAATTCCTCAATAAAATCTAAAAGTTCAATTTCCGGAAAGCCAAATTCTTTTAATTTTAGAAAGACCTCTTTTTCACTCCGGTCTTGGTAGGCGCAGAATTTGAATATTCTTAACCTAATGGAGGGAACGGAAAGATTTTCAGGCGGTTTTTTGCGCATTGGCTGCAATGAATGCAATTTTTCATAAACCACAAAGTGAGGGCAAAAAAAAACAGCCGATAAGCATCGGCTGTTTTTTTATCTTTTAATGCTTTATTGATTCAAAATACGGGTACGCAGTGAACCTTCATCCGTCTTTAATTCAATGTAGTACATTCCCGCAGGTAGCGTTGAAAAATCTTGTTCAAAACGATTTTCTCCCTTTGTTAAAGAAAGCGTTTTTTCCTGTATCAATTTTCCATTCAAATCAATTAAGCGCAGATTGGCTTCACTTATTTCATCAGATTCAATGGAGATTGTTCCCGAACCAGAAACCGGATTTGGATAAAATTTCGCTGTGAAATTTTCAAGCGTTTCCGGTCCTGAAAAAATACTTGCAATAATTTCAGTTGTATTTACGTGCACGTTGATCTGACTCGCAGAGGGTGAAGATGCGCTCAAAGTAACCAGAATCGGAGTAGTGACTTTTCCTGCGACCTCAGGCCAGATTTTGTAGGTTCCATAGGCCAATGAAGGGAATGAAAATTCGCCTAATGCATTGGTACGGTTCCATGCAATCGGATTGTTGTTAATGTCAAGCAACAAAACATCAATGCCTTGCATCGGGTCACCGGGGCCTTGTCGCTTATTGGCACCTTGGCTCACTAAGCCACCAATAAATCCTGGGCCGCCCGGATTCACACCCGGAATCATATCGAGGTAAAGGGTAGTGGTAACAGGACCTACATTATTGGCAGTATTCCAGAATAAGCTATAGTTATAATAGGTCGGCATTCGTGCTGCATAAACAGGCGACGCAGGCAAAAGAGCAGCCTTAACCAAATATTGAGCCGCAGGAATATTTAGAAATTCAAAGTAACCGTTGGTATCTACTTGTGTAGTATCTACCGCTGTAAGTGTAGTTAATGCAGAATCATAAACAATAAGGTAAACATCAGCATCCCGAATGGTATTTTGCCCCGGATTGCCAGAGGAATCAATTACCCATCCCATAATGTCCATTGTCGTGGCTGGCCCTTGGGGAGGACAACTAATTATGGTCATGGTGAAGTTGTTGTTAGTTGGATTCGGACCATAATTATAATTCATGCTTTGGTAGCTATTTCCACACTGAAAGTAATAAGCAAACATATAACCGTTCGCTACGCATCCACTAACCTGAATGGTAATCGTAGCCTGCCCCATGGCATTAGTTTGGGCAGAATCAAGTGCAGAAAAAGTGCACAATGAATCCATTGGAATGTTGAGGTAAACCCAAACACCGGGCGCAGGATTACCAAGTGAATCCAATGCGATTACATTAAGGGTAACCGGATAGGTTTGTGAAAAGCCACCTGCAAAGAGGCCCGTGAGCAAGAGAAGAGAGAATGCAATTTTTTTCATGGACGTTTTATTTAGAGATAATATTTATTTATTCAAAGTAAGCGTGAAAGGGGAGGGCAAGGCAAAAACATTTTAAATGACTTTCCGAGAAATTAGTTGAGCGTTAAAATTTTTCCTGAGAAACTGCGGCCAAAAGCAAAAACCTTTACAAAATACAAGCCCGCAGGAAATTCTTCGATATTAATGTCTGCCGAATAGGGATTTTCAATCTGAAATTCTTTCCATTTTCTACCTGAGACTTCGAAAATTTCAATTGATTTCATTCCACCGTTTTCGCTTCTCAAATGAAACACATCGCGAGAAGGGTTTGGAAAAAGTGAAATTCCTGCATCCGATAATTCATTTCCTCTTCCTTGAAAAACGTAAATAGAATCACTCATTGTTGAAAAGGGCATTACATTTCCCAACCGATCCATGGCGAGTAAGTCTGTAATATTGAGCTGAAGCATACCCGGTGCAATTTGTGTTTTCAAATTGTCTTCCATTACAATGATTACAGAGCCTCCGGAACCCGAACCATTAATATTAACATGGTTAGTTCTGACAATGCTCACCACAAATTTTTGTTCGCTTCTAAGGTCTTTAAAAAATCCAATTGGGTTTCCACCGCCTCCATGAAAAAGCGAGCCACTGAAATCTATGGTAATGGATGCGACTAAATGAGTATCGTATTCAATTGTATAAGCGATTCCATAAATACTGTCAATCGAAATGGGCCCCGAACCTAATGCGGTGGAAACAGAAATTGTAGAACTAGAAGAAGTGGAATCTAAAGGAAAATTAAAACTCAGAGAGGGCAATGCAGGTCCGCCGCTGCTAAAACTATCGGCTATAACTGAGCCATGTGTAAGTCCAAAATTTTGATGAATAGCCGATACATCCAAAGAATCGATGATTCCATTTCCATTACAATCGCCGTATGAATAATCGGGACCGTTTAGGAAATTAATGCCCCACAATGAATTGGGACTCTGCCCTAACCAGGAAATATCAGTGGAATCGCGCGTTGAACCTGTTGCATTATGTCCAATTCCCAAATTCAGTACATCGTAATGATTACAAATACCATTATTGTTGGCATCGCCCGGCCAAACAATGGCTTGACTAAAGGAAGGTCCATTCGTTAAGAAAATGAGAAAAATACTGCAAAGAAGCCGGATGCTATTTGTGCTCAGGTAATTCATTATCCAAAAATCCATTTTAATTTGCCCGAACTCAAAGACATTTTTATTCATTTTCCGTAAAATAAAATGATATATAAATTAATAAAAAATCATAAGTAATTCTTAATCAGGCGTCTATTTCTTATTTTTTGATTTACAAAAAATAATTTTCCGATTTTTTTTTAAACCATTTGCAATGGTTTCAAGCGCATTCCCCTTAATTTTGTGCGAAATGAGAGAAACCACGCTAGTTGACAGCAAATTACTTTCGCTTCTTTCCAGCTTTTCAGCCAAAGAAATGCGCCGATTAGGGGAGTGGATTTCGTCTCCCTTTCATTGCAAAGTTGAGGAAGCAGATCAATTGTATAAGGTTTTGAAATCCAAAGCCCCTGCTTTTTCGCCTGAAAAGCTAAAACCTGAATCCATTTGGAAAGAAGCTTTTTCAAATGAAAATTTTGACGAAAAAAAATTGGGTTACCTCATGAGCGAGCTCAATGCGCAGGCAGAAAAATTTTTGGGCGCAGAGCGATTAGCCGAGCAATTCATGGTAGAAACTTCGCACTCTCTTGACGAGTTAAGTGAACGAAATTTAGATAAGCATTACAATTTACTTCTCTCAAAAGCGAATAAGGAAGCGGTGTTATTTCCCTTTCGAAATGGGGAGTTCTTTTTTGGTCAATACATGTTGTCATCTGTGGGTATGCGTTGGTTTGGCAGAAAAAAAGAACGTGCGCTTGATGAGCATTTATACGAAGCAACAACCGCCCTCGATAATTTTTATTTGCTTGAAAAATTGAGACTGAGTTGT
The DNA here is from genome assembly GCA_043718485.1 of Bacteroidota bacterium. Taxonomy (GTDB): domain Bacteria; phylum Bacteroidota; class Bacteroidia; order J057; family JADKCL01; genus JAYSVQ01. The sequence continues at coordinate 183 of JAYSVQ010000003.1, read as the reverse complement.
GAGCACATCAATCGAAAAAATATTCTAGCTACACCCTATGACCCGGCCCCTATGATAGCCTTAAAGCATTTTGTCGAGCAAGATTTGTTTCTAAGGGTGCCGGCTATTTCTGCCTATTACCAGGTATTGCTTCTGTTGATGGAGGCCTCCGCTGACGCGTATCAGAAGTTGATGTCCATTTTG
>JAYSVQ010000200.1:0-2036 GCA_043718485.1 Bacteroidota bacterium | reverse complement strand
TTGCCTATCCCGGTTTCTGAGCGCCTTTTAGAGTTGTATCGCCTTCTCAAAAAAGGCATAGAGGTATTTGGTTCAAAAGATTCCTTCCTTCTTTGGCTCGGTAATCCTTCAATTGCTTTAGGTCAACAAAAGCCAAAAGCTTTTTTAGATACGAGCATGGGCATTCGCATGGTTTTTGAAGAGCTTGGCCGTCTTCAATACGGGGTTTATTCTTAATGAAAGTTTACCGCATTTCTCAGGAGGCTTATTGCAAAGACCTTCAGGGAATAGGTGCACGGTTATTTGGCGGTAGGTGGAACTCTCAAGGGGTACAAATGGTCTATACCTCAGGCACCCTTTCATTATCTGCGCTAGAAGTTTTGGTTCATACTCAGGTTGAAAGTGCACCCGGTTCCCTTTTTTATGTTGAAATTTTAATTCCTGATTCTTGTAAAGGAATCAGTTTTTCGCCCGACGAGTTACCCAAAAACTGGAACCAATTTCCTGTTCCCGGAAACTTGGCAAGCATTGGCGACCGATTTATTAGAGAAGAAAAATATTTATGGATGAAAGTGCCTTCGGCCATCATTCACATGGAGTTTAACATTTTAATCAACCCGCGCCATCCTGAAATTGATCAGGTAAAGATTTTAAAGGCTTCGCCTTTTCGTTTTGATGATCGCTTGATTCATCAATAAAAAAGGGTCCCATGGGGGACCCTTATAACATTCAAATTTAAATATTTTATCTCTGCAAGCTTACCCGGCCTGAAAATGACTTACCACTTTCGGTTGAGATTCTTACAAAATAGATTCCATTCGATGCTGAATGACCGGCAGCGGTTTTGCCATCCCAAGTTAGGGTATGCTGACCTTTATTCATTATGCCATGACCGATTACAGAAACTACCTTTCCGTTCAAATCAATTATTTCTCCATGTAGTGATGTAGTTTCATCTAAATTGAATTGGATCGTGAGTTTTTCGCTAAAAGGATTCGGGTAAACCGAAATACCATTGAAAACCTCTTTGTTATCATTAATTGAAACAGAAAGGGCTTCGCTCAATTTAACTTCCTCAACATTTGATATCTTTCTTTGGTTTAAACCTGAACCATCAAATTTAGCAAGAACGCCCACCAAGTACATGTGGTCTGGGTTCCAGCCTGTGCTGAGGGTATGGCTATAGGTACGTGAATTGTGTCCGCCTTGGGCTGTGTTGGTCACAGAATTGTTGGTTCCCCAAGAGGTTCCCACCATTTTACGCAAAACATGAGAGTGAACATAACCCGCGATAGGGCTACCCAATCCAAACAAAGGATGACCGGCTTGTGAACTAAAATAACTAACCTGGTCATAACCTGTTCCTGTACCTACAACAGAGTCTTCAACCAACCACAAGTTTAGTCTATATGCGCCTGCAGCACCTAAAGTGAAATCTGCGTTAACAGTGGCAATTAAATTACGGGTAGTTGTATCATAACTTACATCTGAAATACTCACCGTCGCAACGGCCATTTCCATTAAAGAAGCATTTACAGAACTTGTCCAACTTGTGCGACCAATTGCAGCACCTTTCAAATTCACAACTCCACCCGGATAGCCTACAGAATTAAAAAAATCGTCAACCGAATTTCCTTCAACCGTAGCCATTTGGTCTTGATTGTGAAAGGCAACCCCGATTGCATCGGGTTGAGCATCCAAAATGTTTTTCATGGTAATCGCACCATCAGGGCAATAGCCACACCAAGCGCCGGTAAATTCGCAAAGCACAGCTTTTTGTATAGACTGACTCAGTCCAATAGTAGATAAAGAAACAGCAAACAGGATAAGAGTAACGTTTTTCATCATAAAGGATTAATTAATTAGCCCAAATTAAGAGTAAATTAATAAAACTGCAAATGTCAATTTAGGCTGTTTTCCTTCAATTCATTAGCTTTGTAGCTTCCTTAGCCGCCGTAGTACAATGGATAGTACGTGGGCCTCCGAAGCTCAATATCCAGGTTCGATTCCTGGCGGTGGTACAAAAAGCCTTCGGCTTTTTGTAAAGCGAAAGCGAA
>JAYSVQ010000199.1:0-19704 GCA_043718485.1 Bacteroidota bacterium | reverse complement strand
AATTAGTGAGCTACGAAATGGGCAAGAGTTTACAAGAAGGATTAGGTGAAGTGCAAGAAATGATTGACATCTGCGACTTTTCAGTAGGGCTGTCACGGCAACTTTATGGCCTAACCATGCATTCAGAACGGCCGGGACATAGGATGTATGAGCAGTATCATCCCCTTGGAATCGTAGGCATCATTTCTGCATTTAATTTTCCGGTTGCCGTTTGGGCATGGAATGCAATGCTGGCTGCGATTTGTGGAAACGTAAGCATTTGGAAACCGAGTGAAAAAACACCCTTAACTGCAATTGCTTGTTTTCAATTATTAAAAGAAGTTTTAGAAAAAAATCAAGTGCCGGAGGGGGTATTTAATTTAGTCATCGGCGATCGTGAGACCGGAAAATGGTTAAGCGCAGACAAACGAATTCCACTTCTTTCTGCAACCGGGTCAACGATTATGGGGAAGGCGGTTGGAAAAGAAGTAGCAGAAAGGTTAGGCCGAAGTTTGCTTGAATTAGGCGGAAACAATGCCATCATCCTTTCTGAGAATGCCGATTTAAAACTGGCTATGCCAGCGGTTTTATTTGGTGCTATTGGTACCTGTGGTCAACGATGCACAACTACTCGCCGTTTGATTATTCATGAATCCATTTACGAAAAGGTAAAGGAAAGTTTAATAAAGGGATACACCGCTTTACGTGAAAAAATTGGACATCCCCTTGATGCAAAAACTTTAATTGGACCTTTAATTGATACCGCCGCAGTAAAATTCATGCAGGCAAGACTTGCGCACATTGAAAAAGAGGGTGGTAGAATTCTTTTTGGCGGCGAGGTACTCAGCGGCCCGGGATTTGAAAGCGGAAATTTTGTTGTTCCCGCATTGGTGGAAGCAAAAAACGAAATGAGCTCCGTACAGGAAGAAACCTTTGCTCCCATCCTGTATTTACTTACCTACAAAAATTTGGAGGAGGCAATTGCAATCCAAAATGCCGTGCCTCAGGGTTTATCTTCTTCAATTTTTACGAACCACTTCCGTGAAGCAGAGCAATTTCTCAGTCATAGTGGAAGCGATTGCGGCATTGCAAACGTGAACATTGGCACTTCTGGCGCAGAAATTGGCGGTGCCTTTGGGGGTGAAAAAGAAACGGGTGGCGGACGAGAATCAGGTTCTGATTCATGGAAAGTTTACATGCGCAGGCAAACCAATACTTTAAACTGGAGCGAGGCTATGCCTTTAGCTCAAGGCATAAAATTTGATATTTAATCAAAAATGAATTCAATCGTCTTTAAACAATCATCAATTCCCAAATAGGCCATTTTATTTGGATCAATAAAAATATCTGACTTACAAGGTGGTATTTCAAAAGACTTCAAAAGTTCACCCTCAGGGTTGAAATAAGCTAAATTTGCTTTTTGACTTGCGCCTTTCTCCAAAACCACACCAATAAAAAAATCATCTTTTTTAAATAAACCTCCCAAATAAGTTGAGTCTGGAAGAGTAAACTTAAATACTTTATCCTCTGACAAAGAATATGCCTTGGCGGATTCCAATAAAATAAAATCACCGGAACGCTCGGGAACTGAAGAAAGGTATTCTTGAATTGGATAATCTAAAAATTTGTTAAACAAATATTCGCCCCTCTTTCCGCCCATTTTACACCTAAAATAAGATTTCGCATTGGGAGAATTTCTGGCATTAAAGTTTGGCCATATCAAATAATCATCTTCAAACCAAAAGTCGCTGGGCGAATTTTGACTTAAATACTCTTTATCCTTTAATTCGAAAAAATCAGCTTTCAAATAATTGCCATCCAAATCAAAGGATAGCAAAGTGGCTTCTGTCCTATACCCCTTTTGGGGCTTAGATATTGGAGAAGAAAAATGGCCACTAACAAAAACCTTATTATCATGAATTAAAATATTTCTTGGCACTACAATTGGCAGGCCGGCTTGATTTAAATTATCCAAATTTTCTTCTTCATTCTTCCAAATTTTATGAAGCTTTTCAGACATAAAAATTTTACTCCAAACTTCTTTGGAATTGAGGCCCAAAGAAATCGAACGCTGAGCCTTTATATCAATAAAATAAAGATGATAAGTATAAAGACTCAGAATGATTAATTTATCAGCATGAACCTTTATTTTATTCGACCCTAAAAACAGTGCATTCGAATCGAAAACTACATTCGTAGAAACAATATTGAACTTAAACGATTTCTCATTCTCTAAATCGTAAATAAAATTAGAGAGCTTCCCTAAAGAATTTCCGTTTCGATCAAATACTTTGCTTGAACCCCCATCAACATTTAAGGTGCCCCAAATCGAATCTGAAATAACAAGGTTATTGATTTGAAACGATTTTTTTAAAAAATCTGCCTCCCTTTCTGAAACCTGAGAGTTAAAAACACAAAGCGAATTAGGAGGAATGGATTTCAAATCAGAGCGACAACTCCAACAATCCTTTAAATTAATTGTCACGTAATAATCATACTGGCCAATACACAGTTGACTGTATATGAGCACTAAAGACAATAAATAAAACTTCATTGAAAAATAAATGACTTATTCCTTACAAGTACTAAAAGCTACTTGTCTATGATATAAACCTGATCAGGTCCATTCCATTTAACCTGTTTACACATACATTCAGGACAATGGGAACAAAGGGTAACCCTCCCGTCTCTTGAAACTCTTTCAATTTTTCCTATAACTGAAATGATTCCTTCTGGATTTCCTCCTTGTTCATGGGAAAAATCACTAATTTTTGCCAAAGTTCTCCCATCTACATCTACAAAATATTGTATTGTCAGAACCTCCCCAAATGAAATTCTCTTTTCAACTTGCTGAGAAAATGAAATACTTTGAAATAAGAATAAAAATACAAAAGAGCCGAAATAAATTTTAGTGCATTTTAACATGATTTCTGATATTTAATTAATGTGCGATAATAACTACTAGGTCTGGGCCATTATACTTAATTCGGTCACAAATACAATTCGGACACGGCCCACAATGAATATTGCCCTTATTGTCTCTTCCTAAATTTTCACCCTTTATTGTTAACATGCCTTCTGGCTCCAAGTTTGAACCAGATTGTGAAATAACCGTTGTGATTTCACCGGTTACTAAAACCGCTTTTAAAAGGCTAATATCTGGTGAAACGCTCGCAATTTCAATTATTTGAGCCACCTCCAATTTTCCTTGTTGTGCAAAAGCGCAATCAAACAAAAACATGGAAATAAATACTAGTAATTTTACTGGCTTTAAATTTATAACTTATTATTTTAGTTTCTTTTCAATATTATGGGTTATTTTTTTTTTTCAAAATTTTTTTTAATTCCCAAAAATATCAATAAAAGGGCTTTTTAAGCATGATTTTGGCCATGCCAAGCATTAACGGAATAGTAAAACTTAAATTAAGGCCTATTTACCTGAAGCCAATGCTTCTGCACCCCCAACAATTTCCAAAATTTCTTTGGTAATCGTTGCCTGTCTGGCGCGGTTGTATTCTAATTTCAGCGCCTTTAAAAGGTCAGCCGCATTTTCTGTTGCTGTGTCCATGGCTGTCATTCTTGAACCTTGTTCAGCTGCATTTGAATCCAAAATTGCTTTGAATAATTGCAATTTCAATGAACGTGGAATCAAGGATTCGAGAATTTCTTTTTTGCTGGGTTCAAAAATAAAATCAGCTTTTGAAACCGCTTGACCTGTATTTTCAGGGGCTTGAACGGGTAAATAAGAATCGACTTTTCGATTTTGAGTCATAACGTTTTTGAATTCGTTATAAATCAAATCTACTTTATCCCACTTTTTAGCTTCAAACTCATTCATAATACCTTGCGCGCAGGCCGCAACATTTTCAAATGAAATATTGGCTAACAAATCGGTATTACCTCCGATTACGCTAAACTTTCTGCGGGTAAAATATTCAAAGGCCTTTTTTCCAATACAGATAAAATGAAGTTTGCCAGCGGCGTGGTGCGTGCTGTATTTTTCCTGAACATGGGCAAATGCCACTTTTAATAAATTGGTGTTGAACCCACCACAAAGTCCACGATTTGAACTCACCACGATGACCAGCACATTTTCAACCGGCCTCACTTTTGCAAACGGAGATTCTAATTCCTCGGTTAAATTGCCGGCAAGGCCCCTCATAATTTCGCCCATTTTATTGGCATAGGGGCGCAATTTCATGATTGCATCTTGAGCTCGACGCAATTTAGCGGCTGCTACCATTTTCATGGCACGCGTCATTTGCTGCGTGGTTTGAACGCTTTTTATTCTGTGCCGTATTTCTTTTTGATTCGCCATTTTATGCGGAGCGCAATTAATCTATATAAGAAGTAGCCATGTCTGAAATTAATGCGGTTAAACTGGCCTCAATTTCTGAGTCAATTTTTCCGGCTTTTATAGATTCCAACAAAGGCTTGTGGCTATGATCCATTTTTGCGTACAAATCTTTTTCAAAGTCGTTTAGGCGGTGAAGGGCAACCTTGTCGAGCAAACCTTTTGTCGCTGCATAGATTATTACGACTTGCTTTTCAACTTGCACCGGGTCAAATTGCTTCTGTTTCAATATCTCAACGTAGCGTTTTCCTCTTTCTAATTGCTTGGTCGTCGTTGCATCCAAATCAGAGCCAAACTTTGAAAAAGCTTCCAATTCTCTAAACATAGCCAGTTCAAGTTTCAGCGTTCCTGCAACTTTTTTCATTGGCTTAATTTGTGCGGAGCCACCTACACGTGAAACTGAAATGCCTACGTTAATGGCAGGTCGCACACCTGAGTTGAAAAGATTGGTCTCCAAAAATATTTGACCATCGGTAATCGAAATCACGTTGGTAGGAATGTAAGCCGAAACGTCGCCTGCTTGTGTCTCAATAATAGGAAGTGCTGTTAAAGAACCCCCACCTTTTACGAAGGGTTTGAACACCTCGGGGAGGTCATTCATGTTCTTTGCGATTTCATCATTGGCAATAATTTTTGCTGCACGCTCGAGAAGACGACTGTGTAAGTAAAAAATATCTCCAGGATAAGCCTCACGACCTGGTGGGCGTCTCAATAAAAGCGATACTTCTCGATACGAAACCGCCTGTTTAGAAAGGTCATCATAAACAACCAAAGCATGTTCACCACTATCCCGAAAAAACTCGCCAATTGCAGCGCCCGCAAATGGAGAAAAGAATTGCATAGGAGCCGGACTTGAAGCCGTCGCTGCAACAATAACGGTATAGGCCATTGCCCCATTTTGCTCAAGTGTTTTTACCACGTTTGCAATGGTAGAGCCTTTTTGACCGGATGCTACATAAATGCAATAAACCGGTTTTCCTTTTTCAAAATTTTCGCGTTGATTGATAATGGTATCAATTGCGACAGCCGTTTTACCGGTCTGGCGATCTCCAATGATTAACTCGCGTTGGCCACGGCCAATCGGAATCATCGCATCAATTGCTTTAATACCTGTTTGCAACGGCTCGTTAACGGGTTGGCGATAAATTACTCCCGGTGCCTTTCGCTCAAAAGGAGAATCAAAAAGTTCTCCGGTTATTGGGCCTTTACCGTCTATCGGTTCACCTAAAGGATTTACCACGCGCCCGAGAAGACCACGTCCAACTTTTAGGGAAGCAATTCTGCCGGTTCGACTAACAGTGTCTCCTTCTTTTATTCCTTCAACGTCACCGAAAAGAACGGCGCCCACATTATCTTCTTCAAGATTGAGAACCATTCCTTTCAATCCGGTGCGAAATTCTATCAATTCGCCTGCTTGGACTTTGGTCAATCCGTAAATTCTTGCAATACCATCGCCGATTTGCAAAATCTTGCCTGTCTCTTCAAGTTCCGTTTCTGTTTTGAAACCTGAAAGTTGCTCCCTGAGGATGGCTGATACTTCGTCTGGTCTAACTTCTACCATTTTTATTTGTGCGCTAAGGCCGGTTTATACTTTTTGAATGTAAAGATTTTTGTCAAATTCATGGCGCAACTTGCGCAGCTTTCCGGAAATACTTCCGTCAAACAAACGGTCGCCGACTTCGAGTACAAATCCGCCAATCAAATTCGGATCTGTATTTTTTTCAAGAATAAAAGTCGTGCCCAAAGCGGTTTCAACCTTTTTACAAATTGCATTGAATTGGGCTTCAGAAATGGGCTCTGCGGTTACCAAAACCCCACGGGTAATTTTATTGCGCTGGTCATATAAAGAAAGAAAACATTCGGCCACATCTCTCAAAAAGGGTTCACGGCCTTTTCGAATCATGATTCGAATTAGTTCCAGCGTCATTGAATTAATTTTGTTGCCGAAAATAAGCTCAATCACTTTTTGTTTTTTGTCTGCATAAACAAGTGGGCTTTTCAGCATAACAACAAAATCGGGATTGCTTTTACATACGCTTTGAATCAGCGTAAAATCGTTTTTCACCTCTTGCAAAAGATTTTTCTCTTCAGCCAGGGTGTAAAGTGATTTTGCGTATCGCGTGCCGAGTTTGATTTCTATCATATTAATTCAGGTTCAATTCCTTCACCAGATTTTCAACCACACGGCTATGTTCTTCGGGATTTTTCAATTCGCGCTCCAACACTTTTTCAGCGATTTGCAGTCCGAGTTTTCCAACTTGATTTTTTATTTCAACAAGGGCGGCCATCTTTTCGCTTTGAATATCCTGACGGGCTTTTTCAATCATTTTTTTTCCTTGTTCGGCAGCTTGATTGCGCGCCTCCACTAAAATCTCATCCTTCATATCCCTAGCTTCTTTGAGAATTACCTCGCGTTCATCTTTTGCTTGCTTCAACAATTGCTCATTTTGAGAGGTTAGATTCTGCATTTCCTGCCGAGCCTTTGCCGCTTCTTTCAAGGAATTATCTATTGCGTCTTCTCTTTCCTTCAGCATGCCCAAAATGGGCTTCCAGGCAAATTTTTTGAGGAGAAAAAAGAAGGTTGTGAAAAGAAGTAACGACCAAAAAAAGAGGCCGAATGAGGGCATTAATATTTCCATGTTACCGATTCATTAAATTTTTTCTACGATTTGAAAAAAGGGCCGAGGCATTCCCTCAGCCCTTAAATCATTTTACTTCAGTACGGCCAAAAGGCAAATCACTTCTGCAAACAGCGCTGCGCCCTCAATGAAGGCTGCTGTTAGAATCATGTTACCTCTGATGTCTCCAGAAGCTTCAGGCTGGCGGGCAATAGACTCCAGCGCCGAGGCTGCGAGTTTACCAATTCCCAATCCTGCTCCGATGGCTGCGAGACCTGCTCCGATACCTGCACCTGCAATAGCGTCCATAAAAATTAAATATTAAAAATGAATAATGTCAATGTGAATGAGAATGTTCAGAACCATGATCGTGACTGTGGGATTCCATAGCCTGACCAATAAATACAGCAGTCAATAGGGTAAACACATAAGCCTGCACGATGCCCACAATCATTTCAAGTGAAAATATGAAAAGGGTAAAAGGAACCGCCAACAGCATTCCGCCACCTGCCCCTCCCACGCTGTTTCCATTGTCACCTAAAATAAAAATTAGACCTATTAAAGAAAGCACCATAAAATGGCCGGCTGTAATGTTTGCAAAAAGTCGAATGGCTAATGCTGCTGGTTTCGTTATTACTCCCATAAATTCCACAACAAGCATCAAAGGTTTTACCCAAATGGGTACACCCGGAAACCAAAAAATGTGAACCCAAAAATCTTTAGTTGAATTGGCCATTATTAAAATAAAACTCAATAATGCCAAGGCAAGGGTTATGCTAATATTGCCTGCTATGTTTGAGTTCAAAGGGGTTAATCCAAACAAGTTTGAAAACCAGATAAAGAAAAAAACCGTTAATAGGTAAGGGGTAAATTGTCGATACTTATTAGGTAAATAGGTCTTTCCAATATCATCTCTTACAAACACAATTATCGGCTCAAAAAAAGATTGAATTCCCTTGGGGGCTTTACCTTCGTTTCTTTTAAAGCTTTTGCCAACACTAATCATTATAAAGGTAAGCAAAATGAAAACGAGCAAAATATGGAGTGCTGTTTTGGTAATGGAAAAATCAATAAGCGTGGCTTCCTTGTTTGTGTAGGTCACCTTTCCATGATGGATTGTGTACCCAAGATCTGCTGCGTGAGGGGTGGTAAAAAAATCTAATCCTTTATCTGAATTGTAAACAATCCAAGGCAGGTTTATGCCATATGGGGTATACATTTTATGCCCATCAGGACAAGTCCCCGCAGCCAATTCAAAGATATGCCAGTCATGGCTATCGGCGATGTGGTGCAGAATGTGGTCAGAGGTTTTATTCTCGCCAATAATGCAATGTTCATGTCCGTGGTGAGTTCCTGCATCGCCATGGTTGGCATTTTGAAGTTCATGGTCACCTTCGGCGTGCTTCTCTGTTGCTTGATGACCATCTTGGCAGAAGACAATTACAGGGGCCCAAACGAGGCTTACAGCGAGGGTAATTCCTGATAAAAAACTGAGCCAACTACTTGATTTTCTTGTACTTAACATCCCGATTTCCGGCCTTTCGAATCCGGGCGCAAGTTACACACGATTAAAACAAAAATTCAAGGAAGAAAATAAAAAAATACGAATGAAAATCAGCCCCTTAAATAATTTAGGATTGAATCGCAGCCCGGTATAAAAAAAGAACTTCGGGGCCTGTGTAAAGAAAATAGGAAACCATATATGCAACCGCAAAGGGAATGGCAAATTCTTTATATGACCAAGAAACAAAAAGGATGGATGCTATTCCCAAACCCATTTTCAAGAAAAGGCTCATCATTACACCAGAAATAAATAAAGCCGGACGTTTCTGAAGGCTGTTAAAAACAATTAAGTATGAAAAAAGAGTTAGGACTGAACTCACAACAAATGCGCCTGTGATTAGATACACCAGCACCATGGAATACCTTTCTTTTATAAAAAAAAGCACGGCCCCGATTGAAAGAAGGGTCCAAATAAGGTGAAGTACAGAAAACTTGCGCGGACTCATATTAATTCTTGCGGGTTACAGTCCTGATTAAATAAAGCATCGTAACGATAACCCCAACAATAGAAAAACTGAGTAAAAACCATGGTTTTGAGGGCTGGAATTTTTTATCAAGGTAGTATCCAATGGCGACAAAAATGCCAATCATGGCAACCATTTGAAAACCCAATCCGGCTAAACTTGTACCGTTTATCTTTTTATCAGGCTGATTTTTCTTCAACCTTAATTCCTTTATCTGCTTGATTAGCACCGCTTAAGCTTCGAATGTTGCCATTTTGACTTTCGCGTGCCATTTGTTCTTCGATTTTTTCGGGTGCTTTACTTAAAACCGGCTTTGCTTCTTCACCCATTTTACAACTTCCAGAGAAATTTGCGCCAATTTGAACTGCAAGTTTGGAGGTAAAAATATCTCCGGAAATTTTTCCTGTTTCCTGTAATTGAAGCAATTCTCTTACTACAACCTGACCCTTAACCTCTCCGGCGATATTTGCGTTTTTTGCATCAATATTGCCATCTACATAGCCATTTTCGCCGATTACCAATTTGGAATTGCATACAATGGTACCGGTAATTTTTCCTTCTATGCGAATATCCCCTCGGGTTGAAATATTTCCAATCACCACCGTTCCTTTTGAGATGGTGTTCAATACATTTTCTGTTGACATGCTTTTGCTTTCTTTTTTCTCTTCTGGTTGAGATTTATTTTCAAACATACGAAAAGCTTAATTCAGGTTTATATAATGACTTGGGTCAACGGCTTTACCTGCACTCCACAATTCAAAATGCAGATTAGAAACCTTTAAATTTTCGCCTTGGTCGCCAATAATTCCGATTGAAGCTCCGCTTCCCAAAAAATCACCCGATTCCACAAATAGCCTTCCCAGGTTTTTATAGGCTGAAATCACTCCGGAACCATGGTCTATTAAAACAACAAAGCCCTCACGAGCAGAAAAACCGGTATACAATACAAAGCCGTCGGCAACGGAGCTTATATTTTCCTTTTTTGCAGTAATGATATCAACCCCTAAATGCCCGTTAACTAAGCTAAAAGGGTATCTTAAGACCCCTCTTGAAGGGCGAAAAAACACGGTAGAAGCTAAACTTGCTTTGGATTTGCCTTCTTTGGCAGATGCTCCGGCAGGTTCACTGCCTAAACTTGGGTTAACATCAAACGACGGTTGATTCGCAGGGGTTTGGGAAATGCTTGATTTAGGTTTTGATTGCTGGTTGGTCGGCAGGCTCTTTTGGTCAACGCCTGCAATTTCAGAAATAGAAGCTAAATAAGTTTCGTAATCGCCTACGACCCTTTGCAATTGGAGTACTTTTCCTCGCAGCGTATCTACTTCTTGTACCAATTGAGGGTTCGTATAACCCGGAATCCACTCTCTTAACCCAGTAAAAACGACAAGAGATACTGAACCTCCTACAAGAAAAGCGAATAAAAGCCCAAAAAGCAATAAAACAGAAAAACGTGAGGTAATATAGGCCCTTCGCTGCAATAGCGATTCATGGTCAATTATTGTGACCCTGTAATTGTGAATCAGCCATTTCCAGATTTTCTTAGCCATTGCGGCTCAAATGAGGGGTTAAATTAAGAATTTTAGGGCTAAGGTTATTGATTTTTACACCTAGAAGAACCAAAGGAAAACGTAATTTTGTAGAATATCCCTATTTCAGTATTCGTTATTAACATTTGAGACCCAAAATTAAATACTTATCCGGATTTTTTATCATGCTATGGCTACTTTCCTGTGGTTCACAGCGTAAAAACCCAATTGCCAAAACGTACCACAACACGACTTCTTATTTCAATTGGTACTATAATGGTGAATTGGTTTGGAGAGAGGGTGTTCGCGAAATCCAAACCAAATTTAAAGTTCCGGCAGAGGGATTTATCGAGCTTCAATATTTTGGGGATGAATCAAGCGCCAAAGGCTCCTATCCAAAATTTGATGAGTCCATAAAAAAAGCTGAGGTTGTTATTTTTAAACATCCTAATGGGAAATGGATTGATGATTGTCGTTTTCTCATTGGCCGAAACTGGTTTTACAAGAAAAATTATTATCTGGCGGCTCAAAATTTTGAGCACATCATTTCCAAGTATCCGAAGTCAAAAATTATTCCTGATGTGTACCTATGGTTGGCTAGGACCTATTTCATACTCGATCGAGAAACCTCAGGTGATAAAATCGTTGCTGAAAAATTAAAAAAAGTTAAACTTAAAAAAAGGCAAAGAGGCGAATTGGCAATGATGCAAGCCGACAGCTATGTAAAAACTGAACAACATGCCCGTGCATTAAAGACAATTGAAAAAAATCTAAAAAATATAAAAGGCCGGTTAAATCGTGCCCGCACCCATTTTCTTTTAGGGCAATTGTATTCGCATGAGGGAAAGTATGCAAAAGGGTATGCAAGCTTTAGAAAGGTTACGAAAATAAATACAGATTACGAATTGATTTTTAACGCAAAACTAAAGGGTGTTCGTCTTTTGGTATTGCAACAAGAAGGTGCCGATGAAACCCAGAAAATTTTTAGGGCTTTAAAGAGAATGCTTCGTGATGAAAAAAACCTGGAATATCGCGATCAGTTATTTTATGAACTGGCACTCCTTGAATTGAAGAAAAACGACTATGATAATGCTGTAAAGCATCTAGAGCAGTCAGTAGCTGCTTCGACAAGCAACCAAAGGCAAAAAGCATTGAGTTATTTTTTGGCCGGAAAAATTTATTTCTATAACCTTATTAATTACGACAGAGCCCAAGCTTATTTTGATAGCGCATCTACACAAATTTCTAAAAAAGACCCAGAGTATTATGAAATAGCTACAATCGGAACGGCGCTGAATGATTATGTCGGATTCAAGAAAACCATTCACTATCAAGATAGCTTACTTTTCCTTTCCAATTTATCCAAATCTGAATTGGATCGCAGGGTGGATGCAGTAATCGATGAAGAAAAAAGGCAAAAAGAAGTTGCAGAACAAGAAATGATGAGTGCTATCAATACCTTTTCAGACCCGAATTTAGCTGACCCTTTTGCGCCTAAATCATCCAGTGGGTTTTACTTTGAAAACCCAAGTTCAGTAGCTGCAGGTCGCCTTGAATTTCAACGGGTTTGGGGAAATCGAAAAAACGAAGATGATTGGCGACGTAAAAACAAACAAGCCACATTTGAATCTGACGAACAGGAAGAAGAAAAGGAAGCAGTAGATTCTGTACTCGTTAAAGAATTTGGCAAAAAGTACAAATATTATAAAGACATCCCCCGAAGCGAAGAAGAAAAGGAATGGGCCAGAACAAAGATTAAAGATGCATTATTTGGCCTTGGGCAGGTGTTCGATAAAAAGTTGAGTCAGCCCGATTCTGCGATTGTCGTCTACAATAAACTTATTGACAGATTCCCTAAAAGTGAACAGGCATTAAAGGCACGTTTTGCGCTTTACCATATTTATTCAAAACGCGACCCCTATCTGGCCGATGATTACAAAGATTACATTTGCAAAAATCACCCCGGCAGTATTTATTGCAAGCTTCTGAAAAATGAAGACATCTCAGAACAACTATATGCAGAAGCTAAGGAATTATCATCTGCATATAATGCCCTTTACATGACTTTTAAATCGCAAGATTATTCCACCGTAATAAGTTTTTCAGAATTTTTATTGACCCAATTTAAAGAAGGCAAAGAAATTCCCCAGGTTTTATACATAAGGGGATTGAGCTTTGCAGAAACAAAAAACAGAGACAGTTTGAGGGCGGTATTTACCGTATTAATAAATAGTTTTCCAAAGGCCGACGTTACGCCGATTGCCATTCGCACGCTTGAGCTATTGGATGGAAAGGTGGGAACCTCAAGCCAAAACCTTACGCCTAAAGATGAGGCACAGGATAAAACGGCAAATTCGAATAATACTGACAATCCAAAATTCAAAGATTTCGAAAAAGACCCAAAACCCAATGAGCGCTTTTTTGTGGTTTTTATGGTGGATAAATCAGCGATTACAAATAGTGACCTAAAAATAAAATTTTCAGAGTTCAATGAGGCCTTCTTCAAAACAGAACGCCTAAATGTCAGTGTTTTCTTTTACCAAAATCAACAACATTTAGCCTACATTAGTCAGTTTCGCACAATCTCGGAGGCAACCGATTATATTAAAATGGCAAAAGAAGATTCAAAATTTAAATCGCTAACCTCTACCCCTGGATTTCAGGCTGTCTTTATCACACCGACCAATTTCCGGGTCGCATACGGTACATTACGTTTCGCCGATTATTACGAATTTTACAATCAGGTAATTTTACCTTCCGTATCAAAGTAGATTCCATTCATGACAAAAAATAAAACCGGATTCAGGAAGTTTCGCTTCTTGCTTGCGGCAATTGTAGTTTTTCCAATTGCAATTTTTTTTCTGCTTCTCATTATTGCGTGGACAGACCTGCCTGACCTCTCTATTATTGAAAACCCCAAAAGTGATATTTCCACTCAAATAATTTCTGCAGACGGAAAAGTATTGCGAAACCTATACGATGAAAAACATCGCATCACCATTCGCCTTTCTGAAATGTCACCCCATTTATTAAACGCATTGATTGCAACAGAAGACGTTCGGTTCTTTGACCATAATGGCATAGACCCTTTTGCTTTTTTTGCGGTTGCGAAAGATTTCGTCACCGGCCGCAAAACCAGAGGCGGCAGCACATTATCTATGCAACTCAGCCGAAATTTATATGACCATGTGGGGCGAGAAAGAAACTTATTGCGAAAGGCCAAGGAAATGATGGTGGCCATTCTTCTAGAAAGAAAATTTACCAAAGAAGAAATTCTATCCTCATACCTAAATACCGTTAGCTTTCATGGAAACACTTATGGGGTTGAAAATGGAGCAAAAATATTTTTTGGCAAAGAGGCTAAAAACTTAAAGGTTGAGGAAGCCGCCTTACTGGTAGGTTTATTAAAAGGAACTGAATATTACAACCCCTTGCGCCATTATGAACGCGCGCACAATCGACGAAACACGATTCTCGACCAAATGCTCCGGTATGGCTTTTTGGAAGTGGCCCAATGTGATTCACTAAAATCTACCAATATTGATTTGAGTGCATATCATGCAGACGATCATCATACAGGCTTAGCTCCTTATTTCACTGAACATTTAAGGCAGTGGCTTTCAGAATGGTGTAAAGCCAGAAATTTAAATATGTATCGAGATGGCTTAAAAGTGTATACAACAATTGATTCTCGCATGCAGACCTATGCAGAGGAAGCGGCATACGAGCACCTTTCCGGCATGCAAGAAATCTTCAGCAAACATGTAATTGACAAAGAAGCCTGGAAAAAAGATTCAACGATTCTCACAAGAGCGATGACTCAAAGTTATCGGTATATATCTGCAAAACGAGCCGGGAAAAACTCAAAAGAAATCAACGAAGAGTTTCGAACGCCCATCCCAATGAATTTATTTTCATATGGCGGATCGTTTGACACCGTCCTTTCTCCTTGGGACTCCTTAAAGTATTATAGCAAGTTTTTAGAAACGGGAATGATGGCCTTAGACCCATCCAACGGACAAATAAAAGCCTGGGTAGGCGGTATCGACCACAAATACTTTCAATACGACCACGTTTACCTTGGCAAAAGGCAAGTAGGATCCACCTTTAAACCCTTTGTCTATTGTGCTGCATTTGACAACGGATACCTCCCTTGTAGCCGCGAGCTAAATCAGCCAGTTTTATTCTATAACAACCTCGGCCAAATGATATGGTCACCCAAAAATGCAGATGGAAAAGTGGGAGGTTATATGACCTTACGCAGAGGGCTTGCTACGTCTACAAACCTTATTACCGCGAGAATTATTAAAAAAATTGGGGCAGAAGTTGTTTGTCAATATGCACACAGTATGGGCATCACCACTGAATTGGAATGCGTGCCCTCTCTTGCATTAGGTACAACTGACTTAAGTGTCTATGAATTAACAAACGCATATGCAACTTTCGTTAACAAAGGGGTCTGGATTGAACCGAATTTTGTAACCCGCATTGAAGATAAAAACGGAAATATTATCGAAGAATTTATTCCCGGCCAGCGAGAGGCTATAAACGAAAAAACTGCCTACCTAATGCTCAACATGCTGATGGGCGTTTTAGACGAGCCGGGCGGAACGGCAGGCCGATTACGATTCAGGCATAAATTGTACAATCAAATTGGCGGCAAAACCGGTACAACACAAAACCATTCTGATGGTTGGTTTATGGGCGTAACCCCTCACCTTTCAGCAGGGGTTTGGGTCGGATGTTCAGACCGCAGTATGCGGTTCAGAACCATTACGCATGGACAAGGCGCCTCACTTGCCCTGCCCATTTATGGATTGTTCATGGAAAAAGTTTACGCAGACTCAACGATTGGAATGCCCAAAGATCCATTTCCCAGACCCAGAGAAATGTCAATGGAGCTAGATTGTTCCAAATTCAAGGCAGGCGATTTTTATATGGCCGGAGACAGCACAGGATCTGCAAATCCAAAATCAGTAATGGATTTCGATGACTGATTTTCCTGCACTTGAATTCAAAATAAAAAACCTTCCAGAATTACCCGGGGTGTATCGGTTTGTTGATAAAACTGGAATTATCTTATATATAGGTAAAGCTAAAAATCTAAGAAGAAGGGTTTCCAACTATTTTCTTGAATCCAAAAATGTAAGTTACCGCATTCGTTTAATGATAAAAAAAGCAAACGACATTGCTTTTACATTAACCAATACAGAATCAGAGGCGCTGTTGTTAGAAAACAACCTGATTAAACAACACCAGCCTCGGTACAACATCAATCTAAAAGACGGGAAAAGTTATCCTTTTGTTTGCATAAAAAGCGAACCTTACCCTAGGGTTTTTCCAACACGCAATAGAATCAAGGATGGTTCCTTTTACTTTGGCCCCTTCGCCAATGTAAAAGCTATGCAGGCCATGCTTGATCTTATTCGACAAAATTTTCAACTACGCACATGTAATTTAGCCCTCACCCAGGAAAACATTTTTAATAAAAAATTCAAATCCTGCCTTGAATATCAAATCGGGAATTGCGGAGCGCCTTGCGAAGGCAAGGTAAAAGAAGCTGATTATCAGTTGCCGATTGAACAAATAAAAAAGATTCTAACGGGAAACATTCAACCGATTTTGGACCAATTAAAAGCGGAAATGTTGTTGGCTTCAGAACGGTATGAATTTGAGCAGGCTGAAAGAATAAAAAAGAAATACGAAAAATTACATGACTACAGACAAAAGAGCACGGTATACTCTGAGAAAATTGGAAACCTCGAAGTAATCACGCTCATGTCTCAGCAAAAAATTGCAGTGGTAAATCATTTTAGCATTCGCAATGGAACTATTGTTCAAACCCATGGTTTTGAAATCAGTAAAAACGAAGACGACAACAATTCCGAGATTTTAGCAGCCGTAATTTCGAGAATCACCATTGAGGAAAATAGAGAAAAAATTGAATGGATAAGCAATCTAGAGATCGTTGCGGATGATTTGCCGGAAGCGCTTAAACTTTCCATTCCATTGAGAGGAGAGAGAAAATCGCTGATAGACCTTTCTCTTCGAAACTGCAAAAACCTGCTCGAAGAAAAAATATTCAAAAAAGCCTCTTTAACCCGAAGCCCAAATGCAGAAGGAATCGCTGAATTACAAAGGGCGCTCCATCTCGAGCATTTACCAAAACACATCGAGTGTTTTGACAATTCAAATTTTCAGGGTGCCTTTCCGGTGGCATCTTTGGTCGTTTTTAAAAATGGAGCGCAAGCAAAAAAGGAATACCGCCATTTTAAAATAAAAACGGTTGAGGGGCCTAACGATTTTGCCTCAATGGAGGAAGTAGTTTTTAGAAGATATAAAAGAGTGCTGGAGGAAAAGGGGGCGCTTCCAGATTTAATAATCGTGGATGGGGGAAAGGGCCAATTGAGCAGTGCTGCCGATGCACTCAAAACTGCCGGGCTTTACGGGAAAATCCCGCTCATTGGCATTGCAAAAAAATTAGAAGAAATATTTCTTGTCAACGATCCTCATCCTTTACATTTAGATAAAAGAAGCGCTGGCTTAAAACTATTGCAACAAATTCGAAACGAGGCCCATCGTTTTGCCATTACCTTTCATCGAGATATTCGATCAAAGGCGAATAAAACCTCTGCACTAGAAAAGGTAGGGGGGATTGGCCCTGTGACTGCCAAAAAAATACTACTCCATTTTGGCTCAATAAAAAAATTAAAAGAGTCAGAAAAAGACAAAAGAGAATTGCTATTAGGGCCCAAAATTGCTTCTACCATAAATGAAGCCATAAAAAAAGGGGAGTTGTAACTCCCCTTTTCTATTTATGCCTTAGGCTTAATAATGCCAAAGGTGATGCTCATATTCAACCAATTGATTTCTGCGAAAATCTGCTTCTTCCAATGTTTTTGCGCCACGTCCGGATACATCCAAAATCGTAGAGTTGAACAGGCGAAGCTCAAAAATTTCACGAAGGTTTCTGTACTCTGCGTCATTGAATTTATTTTTCCATTGTGTGTCTTCAAGTGTGTCTAGCACATCGGAATACCGGAAAGAGATAAACATTTTATTGGGCAATACCTCAGAAACATCAATCCATACGAGACGAATGTATTGAATGTCGTAAATCATGTCTGACCGATTCTTGTCAAAAATTCGGTCTTCGATAAATTCTATAACCGTTTCAAAAGGGGCAATATTAAAATCTCCACCTTTTGGTTTTCCCGCTGCGAAAGGGTCTGAATCACCATCCGGCATTTCATCACCGAATTCGTCTCCACCACCAAACTCATCGCTGCCAAACTCATCACCTCCGGCCTCAAACTCATCACCTCCACCTTCTTCTGTGGCACCCCAACTTTCCCCTTCTTTTCCGTCGCCGTCTAATTTAACCGCTCGCTTTACTGCATCGTCATAGGTTAAGCTGATGTGAAGAGAATCTGGATGGTAGGATAAGTATTTACCCGACTTCAATCCATTCATGAGGGCATTAACGATACCATCACGCTCACCAAAAGAAGAATAATCATCGGGCCCATACATTGACCGATTCTCTGCCTCTCTTAAAGGAACATTGATTTTTTCATCAAGGTCAATTCTGTTCAACACTTTTCTGCGCCAGAAATGATCCTCAACTCTTGGGGGAATCCGCGATGCTTCGAGCAAGGGATGCCTCTGATTTTGGGCTAACATATCTCCCAGACAAATTCCTGAAAAAAAGATAGCTAAAAAGAAAGTCTTTTTCATTTTTGAATTACTTAATAACCGCACTTATGTACAGTTCCCTGTCCGAAAACTCTTCTTTTACTTTTTTATTTTGGAAGTTTATTCGGTATACCCCTTCTACTTTAAAGTAAATTTTGGTACCCGGCGTGTCACTTGCCAATTTATTACCTAGCTCAACTGGAACCCCTTTAGTTGCATCCACACCATTTCCACTAAAAGATCCGGCCTTTGTGGGTGCTCCCAATGAACGTTGAGAAAGCAAATCTACATCTGATAGCATATATCTTGCGTCTTTTGGCAATGCAGAAAGAAAATCTCCATCTGGCTTAACCTGAACGACGCAATTCGACTTTTTATTTATTGGCGATGCTCCATCATACTCTTTTCCGTTAATCAGCAAATTCAAGGTTGGGCGTGGAGGTTTAATTACTTTATACTTTATATCGTCAATCTTAATGGTTTGACCATTTGTAAACGAAGCTACAGATACAATACATTGCTTGCCTCTTGGGACAATGGTCCAAGTCTTTTTATTGTTGGCCGTTGGTAAAACTTCAGCATCAGATGCGCCGATACGAGGATCGTACAAGTCACCTAATGCAGGAACGTCAAAATTCATTGCATTACCACAATTCCAATACAGATTCTGTACCGATGCAGAACTAATTACCACCTCTGGCTTTCTAACCTTGAATTTACTCTCAACTCTCAACTCTGCAGTTGTTCCGTCTGTTTTCGGAACCTTAATTAAGGCTGTATAAGATTGCTCTTTTTCATTTTTGCCTTCGGGGAAGCCCCCTTGAGCCAAAATTTTCATTATCGCAGAGTTTCCACCTGCTTCAGTTGTAACATTTCCAGAACCGCTAAACTCAGGAACAATTTCTTTTGAGGACATTGCCACGTAAAGTTTCGTTTCAAAATACATACCCGCAGCCACCACCTGAGAAATAGGGGCATCAACGGCAATAAGGGAGTCAATCTTAAAAGTAACGGCACCCAATTTTGATTTCAAATAGTTCATAATATCGCTTTCGATGTTCGCGATATCGGTTTTAAATTTTTCTAGCATCGCCATGTCGGCGATTACAGGTTTTCCATGAAAAGTAAAATACTCCCAAGTATGTTGTGCACCATGTCCAGCCTTAGCCATTTTAGGATTGTCTTTGGGGTCAACACAGATAGCGTCGAATTTGATGGTAGACAATTTGTTTACATCATCTTTTTGAATGAAGGCATTCGCCCAAGATACATAGCCATTTAGAAAATCTTTAAGTTTCATTGCCTCACCGGCACCACGGCCTCCATTTGCCTGGTCTTTGCCTGCACCCATCCAATACTGAAAATTGCGCTCAGTTTCGCTTTTTGCATGATATTCCCCTGTTTCAGGGTCTTTCTCTGCAATTACATCTAAGGCTTTTGTAATCTCATCGATATACTTTATGGCCTCAAAAGATTTAGTAGCCACCTCAATGGCCATACCTTTT
>JAYSVQ010000198.1:0-5840 GCA_043718485.1 Bacteroidota bacterium | reverse complement strand
ACCGGGTGAAAGTAAAAGTGGCCAAAAACAAGGTTGCGCCTCCTTTTAAAATCGTAGAGTTCGACATAATTTTTGGTGAAGGCATTTCAAAAGCAGGCGAGGTAATCGATCTTGGTGTTGAAGCTGGAATTATCCAAAAATCAGGTTCTTGGTTCAGTTACAAAGGAGATAAACTTGGCCAAGGAAGAGACGGCGTGCGAAATTTGCTAAAAGACAATCCTGAATTAATGGAAACGATCGAGAAAGAAATCCATTCTGTAAAAGGGCTTTCCCTCACTACAAAATCAGAGGTTGATGAGGCTGAAGACAATTAATACGTAAATCTCATTTTCTAAAAAGCCTCAGCGTTGCTGGGGCTTTTTATATTAAATCAAAAAGATTCTCGATTTTGGGCGGAGTGTCAAGAACAAAACCTTCCCCAAATTCAACCCCAATAAGATGGCCCATTTCCCTGCATCTGGCTTCTACAAATTTCAAATAGGCGACAGAAGAAATATACGTTTCTGGTTCCTTGCTTTGTTGGTTATGAAATTGAGACTCAAAGGCCTTTACGGCTTCCATTTTCTTGAGAAAGGTATCGGAAATATCAACGACAAATGAAGGCAACATCAACCGGTCTTGAATGTAATGAATGGTCTTTTTTGGACGCCATTTCTCTTGTTCAATTCCGGAATATTGTGTTTTTATTTTTTCCAAACCGGCCAAAAATGCGGCAGTTGCCACTAGTTCACCGCCCATTGAATGGTCGGGGTGGCGGTCATGCTTCGCATTCACAAAAATAATTTCGGGTTGATATTTTCTAAGAATTTCAATTACTTTTAATTGGGAAGGCTCATCATTTCGAATAAAACCATCTCTGAGGTTTAAATTTTCCCTTACTGAAACGCCCAAAATGGAAACGGAATTTGCTGCCTCAATACTGCGAGTTTGGGTGGTGCCCCTCGTTCCCAATTCACCCTGGGTAAGGTCAATGATTCCAACTTTTTTTCCGCCGGCAATAAGTTTTGCCAGGGTTCCCGCACAAGCGAGTTCCACATCATCGGGGTGGGCACCAAAAGCGAGTACATCAAATTTTTGAGCGCTCATTAGGGTTGATATATCCATCGGCGCGTAGCCAACACTTTATTTCCATTTTGCTCGCCAGAAATTACAACGAAATACAATCCGGGAGAAAGTGAAACCGGAATTTCAATTTCCATATTACTTGTACCGGAACCGTTTCCATTTTCAATCCAAATGCTTTTCCCATTTAAATCAGTAATACTTATCTGCTCAATAATTACGTCTTTTTCAAAAGTGATGAAAAATGAATTTTCATTAGATGGATTTGGAAAAAGATTTAGACTAGGGGTTTGAGGAATCATCTTATCTATGCCTACACCCGGAACGCGTGCAGACTCAAATTCAGGGCGAAACATCAATGTACCTTGATATGAGGTATTCACCCAATTTAGGGTTGTGTTCTGGTAAAATACCTCATTTTGATGATTCAAATTTTTATCAAATCCAACTGCAACGGGTATTGCATCGTTTTGCCAAATACCGACATAAAATACAGAGGGTACTTCAATTGGGCTACTAAGTGAATACCGAACAAACGCATTCACAGTTGCGCCATAATCGATAAGCATTCCTGCCAGCGCAATGGCCATGAGGGTATCGGGAGTTCCACTTGCTTCATTCCAAATTCCCAATTTAAAACTTAGCGCCTCGGTAGGCGTGCTTGCTCCTGAACTTGAATTATAATGGACCGAGGGAATAAACTTAATCCAAACCGCTGATAGGGTATCGTGCAATGTATTGGGTAGGGTAAACCGCTGCGCAAATGCGCGGTTTGAATTGAGCCCATAGGCAACATCTGCCTCTCCATCGTCATAAGCTAAAATGGAATCACAAGGATATTCCAAAATCAAACCATCATTCTCGATTGAGAATTGAGTGCCCGGAAAGGAATTGGAATACTTTATTTGAACCAAAGCAGGAGCAGAAAATATTTGAGAAGTAAAAGGTGGAATTGAATCTTCTCTCCATTGATTACCGGCAGAAAAAATAGTTGCCGAGGTTTGACTTATCGTCCCTAATAATACCTGACCATTTAAGGGTTCTGGTGAGGTAAGCAATCCGGTAAAAGAGCCCGTTACAGGTGTGTTACTCAAATTGACTTGTTCCATTTTTCCTCCCCACCAATTGCCAATTCCGGCGGTCATAAACCAAGGTATAGCCGAAAATCCATCAAAAGGAGGAATGACCGCATTTACCAAACCTTGATCGTACACAACGGTATCTGAGAGGGTTAAATTCTCTTCAATTCTCACATAGTCTAAGTGCCACACATCTTTTTCACCATTCAAAGAACCATAGCTTGTAAATCGAACTTGAAAAGAATCATTGAAATATCCATTTTGCTGAATAGGAACCAAGAATGGGGAAAATCGGTTTTGTGGAATGGAGTCTCCGGAAATGGCAGCAACTTGTACATACCCCCCTGTATTGCTATCCCAAAAATCTACGTAAAACGTATCTGTATTTTCGGGTGGGTCTGCATTTCCACCCGGCTCCAGGAAAAACAATAAGGCCAAATTGTTGGTTGAGGAAAAGGAACTTAGATCAATCAGGCGGGTTTCTAAAATATCTTGCTGGCCGTTTAGAAAAGTAAACGCATACAAATCGTTGTAGTATGTACTTCCATCAAAAGTGGCAGCCCCCTTGCCCAGTGGGTGAATGCTTTTACCCAATGTGATGGTTGGCATATCTAAACCCGGTGAAACATAAAGCCATTTTGTAGTGTCGGGCCTTTTTCCTTCAACTGAAAAATCATCGAAAAAGGGCAAATTAATGGCCGTTAGCAAAGGTCTGAAAACATTGCTTGGGCTATTTTTATGAAAGGCGCGAGTTTGGGCTTGTGAAGGAAAATCCTCAATAATGAGTTCCTGGCCTTTTACTTCATTAGAAAATAAAAAAAATAGGCCACAAAAAAGAAGCAACGAAAAAGCAGACGAATATTTTTTTAACAGAATCATTCCTCTTGATTATCTGAGATAGAATCTCCTATTCCTTCCAATTCCGATTGGGGTTCTTCACCTGCAACAAATAAGGTAAATTCTGTTCCTTCTGGAATAGAATCGCCTTGACTAAATTCTGGAACTTGCCTAAGAATGGTTCCATCGGGTTCCTTTGAACTTGGATTAAATTTTATCGTGTTTGCCATCAATCCTAATTCTTGCAAGCGCAAAATTGCACTTGCAAAGGGTAAGCCGACCAAATCGGGCAATTCCACTTTTTGCTCATTCAAACCTTGCCCGACAATTAAATCCAAACGGGCACCTACAGAAATTGGGGTTCCGGGTTTTAGCATTTTTCCGTCTGCCCTTATTTCCAGCACCAAATCTTTTAATTCACTTGGCCGGTAAGACACACTGCCTACTCCCAAACCCCAGTTATCTAATCGAACCCTCGCCTGATATAAGGTGACATGTAAAACATCTGGCAATTTTACTAAAGGTGCGGATTGCTTATTAACGGTAATATATACTTTACGCCCAGGTTTAACTTTGCTCAAAGCAGGAGGGTCTTGATTCATCACCGCAAGGGGTTTCATATTCGGAAAAAAAACAGAATCGGTTACTTCGTAACGCAAGCCCTCGCTTGATAATAAAGCATCTGCCTCTTCTAACGTTAGTTGAGAAAGGTCGGGTACTTTTACAGCTGAACTATGTCTTGTATATAAGGGTAGAAACACCCAAAAAAACAGAACAAATAAAAGGACGAATAAAACGAGAATGCCCCCGAGGGCAAGCCAAAATTCACGGCTCTTAATGTATTGCCACATAAAAGTCGAAATTAAGCATTTTTTATGAGGCAGGGGCTAACTAATCTAGGGTAAAAAAATTGCCCTAATCCATTACATTCGCTCTGGAACCTGAATTCCCAACATTTCCATGCAATCAAAAATTACTTTTCCGGTACATTGACTCAACCTCATCCTAAAATTGCGGGCCGGATCTGACTCAGCCTTCAATATTTTAAACTCACCATAGAATCGATTATAAGCCTTTGCCAAATCTAAAACCCAAGCAGAAATAACCGAAGGGCTTAATTCCTCAATCGCCTCTTCCAATACCATTGGAAAATCATACAAGTGGCGAATTAAAAAAACCTCACCCGCCTGAGGTTGGTAGCCGGTCCAATTTCGTGTGATTTCAGGCCCGGCATTTCGTTCCACACTTCGAATTCTGGCGTAAGTATATTGAATAAATGGGCCTGTATCACCCTGTAGGTTTACGGACTCATTAGGGTCAAATACCATCTTCTTTTTAGGGTCAACCCTAAGAATAAAATATTTCAATGCACCCATTGATACCGTCTTTATCAATTTTTCCAACTCATCATGAGGCATTCCCTCTATTTTTCCTAATTCTCTGGTTTTTTCATTCGCCATGTTTTCAACTTCCTCAACCAAATGGTCTGCATCGACTGTAGTACCTTCTCTGGTTTTCATTCTTCCCTGACCTGCAGGTAAATCAACCATACCATAAGAAATGTGTTCCAGCCCATCAGCCCAAGGAAAGCCTAATTTCATCATGATAAGGCGCAACACTTTAAAATGATAATCTTGCTCATTGCCCACTACATATAGACATTTGTCCATTTTAAATTCCTCTTGCCGCAAATGCGCTGTACCCATGTCTTGTGTGATGTAAACTGAGGTTCCATCACTTCTACGCAATACTTTCAAATCCAATCCCTGATCGGTTAGGTCAACCCAAACCGAACCATCCTCTTGCTTAAAAAAAACGCCTTTTTGCAGACCCAAATCGACGAGTAGGTTTCCTAATTTCCAGGTTTCAGATTCGTAATAATATTTATCGAATTCAACCCCAATCGCCGCATAGGTTTTATTAAAGCCTAAATACACCCAATCGTTCAATTTTTTCCAAAGGGAAAGGGTTTCTTCATCTCCGGCTTCCCATTTTTTAAGCATTTCTCGTGCTTCGAGCATTACTGGAACTTGCTCTTCAATTTTATCGATTTTTAGATTCTTCTCCTTTATTATTGCTTCTATTCGTGCTTTTGCATTATCAATTTCTTCAGGCATTGCATCGTCTGGCAAGGCTCTTTTTCCCAGGGTAAAAATGCGAGCATCACCCAAATCAGCACCTTGGGTGGCCAAATACTCAGCTACCTGGGTGCGCTGTAATTCTCCAAAACCAATATAAAATTGAACCACAAAAAAATCAGGTTTCAAATTTTCTGATTCAGGTGTTTTTCCATTACCCTCTCTTAAATACATTACCATAGATTTACAAATGGCAATTCCTCTATCATTGTAGAGACAAACTCTGCTTACGTCATATCCACCGGCAATTAAAATGCGGGATATAGAATCTCCCAAAAAAATATTTCTCAGGTGGCCAAGATGTAAGGGTTTATTTGTGTTAGGTGAAGAAAACTCGACAAGGAATTTTTTTCCGGCACCTTGGTTTGATTTACAAAAATTCTCTTCCTGAAGTGCCTGAAGCCAATCTGTCCAAAAAGAAGGGCTCAATGAAATATTCAAAAAACCCTTCACCATGTTAAAATCTGAAACTTCTTTTAATTCCTTTTTCAGATACTCACCAAGCTGTCGACCAATCTCGTCTGGATTTCCTATGCCCAATTTGGTAAAAGGAAAAACCACCAAAGTGAAATCTCCCTGAAATTCAGGGCGGGTTTGTGTTACCTGAATTCCCTTTGCCGGAAAATCCTTAGCCCAAATGGAGTGGATTCCATTTGCACAGGTTTTCGAAATTAAATCCTTTATATTCATTCTATTTAATCACCTACCAATGCTTATTCTTTTG
>JAYSVQ010000197.1:0-5858 GCA_043718485.1 Bacteroidota bacterium | reverse complement strand
TGGTAACTTTGCCTCCGGCAGACAGGGCATCATAAAGTTTTTTGGTTTCCTCTCTCGTATCAGGCTCGAGGTTAATGTAAACATTGGTGCCGAATTCAACTTTAAAACCCATAGATTCGGGTGCGTCTGTGCCCATGATATAATGGCCGGCTAAAGTTTGTAGTTCGATGTGCATGACCAAATCTTTGTCCGCTTCGGGGATAGGCGGTGCCCCATCTTCAACCGGAATATCGCGAAAGCGTGCGATTCCATGGCCTGCAAAATCACCCCCAAAAATTGATTTATAAAAATAAAACGCTTCTTCCGTGCAACGAGGGAAGTTTAAATATGTGCTAACTCTTGCCATTTTGTTATTTTTTGAAAACGAAAATAAACATTTTTTCCAGGTTTTTAATCAGCGAATGGTGATCACCACATTTCCTGTTTTCTCCCCGGTTTCAACATACCGGGTTGCCTCAACAATATCTTCTAAGCGGTATTTTCTGTCAATTACAGCCTTGTATTTTCCGGATTCAATGAGGTTTTTGAAGAATTCGATATCCTTTTTACTGTCGGTCGGTATCGGGAATTTAACTTTTTTGCCGCCCAACAACGGACTGAGTATTGCCAGAAAAATATTCTGAGAAAGGTATCCTAACTCAGTTGAATAATAAACACCGCCCGGTTTCAGTATTTTTTTGCAACGGAAAAAAGAGCTTTTCCCGACGGCATCAAAAACAATATCATACTGCTCATCCCTTTTTGTAAAATCTTCTTTCATGTAATCCACGACCACATCGGCACCCAATGATTGAATGAGTTCCAAATTTTTTGTGCCACACACTGCCGTTACATGGGCCCCATAATATTTTGCAAGTTGAACCGCTGCAGACCCAATTGAGCCGGATGCACCATTGATTAATATCTTTTCAACTTTTTTGAAATCAATTTTTCCAATAATGTTATGCGCAAGCATGAGTCCGTCACAAACTGCCGCTGCTTCTTCAAATGAATAATTTTTTGGCATTTGGGCTATGGAACCCATTTCCGGAATGCATATGTATTCAGCATGTGTTCCAAACTTATAGGTAGACAAACCAAAAACTGCATCCCCTGATTTAAATGTACTTACCTTTTCTCCTACAGCCTCAACTTCTCCGGCAAATTCACTTCCCAATATGTGATTCTTGGGTTTGAACAATCCGCTAATTACTCTTACAATCAGGTATTCCGGTTTTCGAAAACCACAATCCGTGCGATTCACTGTGGTTGCGTGTATTTTAATTAGCACTTCATTTTCTTTCGGAATAGGTTTTTCTATTTCCATGAGTTGAAGCACCTCTGGTTCTCCATATATCGTATTTATAATTGCTTTCATTTTTTTGTGCGTAATTAATTTTACCCTTTGTATTTTCAGAGTAAAGGCGATTGTGAGTTCAATTTGACTTAATAATTACTATTCATGCGTTACTACCTTGAGCCCAATAATGGAGGCAATTAGCGTCATAATAAAAAAGAGTCTCCAAAATTCAGCCGGTTCTTTAAAGACAAAAATGCCAACGAGTACAGTTCCTACAGCACCAATGCCGGTCCAAACGGCGTATGCGGTTCCAATGGGTAGGGTTTGGGTGGCTTTCACAAGCAAAAACATACTCAAGCCTAAACAAAGCAAAAAACCTATAAACCAAAAAGAAGCATGGTTTCCGCTGCTCTCTTTTACCTTTCCCAAACAAAAGGCAAATCCAACTTCAAAAAGTCCGGCAACAATTAAAAAAAGCCAATTCATTTTTTCTTCTCGCCTATTAAACCACCTAAATAAGCCATCGGTAAATACGCACCCAACAAATCCACTATGTTAAACCACATGGGTGAGGGTAGCATAAAGACATTCGCGATACCGCCCAACAAGAAAAAGACACCGATACCCAATGCCAATTTCATTTTATTGCCGGCTGCAAGCATGGCCACAAGAATTGCACCCGCAAAGGTTCCAAGTGCATGCGCCAAAAAGGGCATAATAAAATGTTTAGGTTGGAATAAATGAATTGAATTTTTCAATCCCTCCATCGTGGTAACATCAGCACCTTCAGGTGGGGGAATGATGGAACCACTAACCATGATGATTCCCATGTTCACTGCACTTCCGAAAATGAGCGCAGCAATAAAAAGTAAAATGTTTTTTGTGGTTGGATTCATACCCTTTTGTATTTGCGTTTAATTTAAAGAACGAGGTAAAGATGCTTTTTTTTAGTTAATGAAAGATATTTCATGGTACAATTCCCTTTTTTCAAGGCTATTTGTATAGGAAAGGGGTTTTTAGGGTCCTTATTCATGTGCTTTCCATTAGGTTGATGTGAGAATAAGCCGATTAGGCATATAAGAAGGCAAAGTAAAATTCAATTCGGGTCAAGACAGTTCGGCTAGACCATTTCGCATGCCCTTGCCTTATCTAATGCATTTCCCTGAAAATTGGAAAGTTTGGTAGAATTCCCCATCAAATAAGCATGGAATCCATAGGGAAAGGTGACTCCGACCTGGCCTTTTTCAGCCAAAAACACATTGCCTCTGCCCAGATGTGAGCCAAAACTGCCCGGATTTACAGTCAAACTGCCACATTATACAATTTCCCAAAATCGCTTGCTCCTTTAGAATACTTTTGAATCATCAGAACGAAAAGAATTGAAGAATCCCTCAATTCAGGCCTCGGACCGAAGTAAACCTAAGAACAAGATTTAGCGATGAGAATTCCAAATGGCCGGCTTTGTCCGGCCATTTTGGTTAAAAAGAGCCATTTTTTGCCATCATCGCCTGAAGAATAGCCCTAAATTCTTAAAAATAAGCTTTTTGTAAAAAGGCCTTTCATCCGAATCGGGTTGAGCCTAAAACGGCCTCGTTTTCAATATTTCCCTGATGCCGGCTTCCAGACCGATTTTGGCCTCAAAACCGATGGCTTTTAGGCGAGAAACATCCAATAGTTTGCGTGGCGTGCCATTTGGCTTGCTGGGGTCGAAAACCAGTTTTCCCTCGAAGCCGCTTAGGCCAGCAATCAATTCAGCCAATTCTTTAATCGACAAATCAGAACCGGTTCCCACATTCAAAGGCTTCGCCTCTGAATAGTTCAGCATGATATGCAGACAAGCCGCAGCTAAATCAACGACATGCATAAACTCCCTTCGCGGACTCCCATCGCCCCAGATACTCACCTCACTTGCGCCCGATTCTTTAGCTTCGATAAACTTGCGAATCAAGGCCGGCAACACATGTGCATTTTGTGGATGGTAATTGTCATTTGGCCCGTATAGGTTGGTTGGCATTACCGTAATAAATGCAGCACCATATTGCGCATGATAGGCCTCGCACATTTTCAGCCCTGCGATTTTCGCAATCGCATAAGGCTCGTTGGTCGGTTCCAATTCACCGGTTAATAAATATTCTTCTTTAATCGGTTGCGGACAAAGTTTTGGGTAGATGCAAGAGCTTCCCAAAAACAATAATTTCTTTACGCCATTTTTCCAACTCTGGTGAATGACATTGGTTTGAATGGCAAGATTATCATGCAAAAATTCTGCACGGTAAGTATCATTCGCAAAAATGCCGCCCACTTTGGCCGCAGCAAGGAAAACGTATTCAGGTTTTTCTTTTTCAAAAAGCGAGGCTACCTCTGCTTGGTTTCTCAAATCTAATTCACTTTTCGTGCGAAGAATAAAGTTGGAGAAACCTGCATTTTGAAGCGCACGATGAATGGCATTACCCACCATTCCCCTGTGCCCGGCAATAAATATTTTAGCTGTTTTTTCCACTTTCAGCCTTGGTTTTGGCATCGGCAAGGTCTTTCTTCATCATGATTGAGACCAGTGTGTCAATATCGGTTTTGGCTTCCCAACCCAATTCGTTTTTAGCTTTGCTCGCATCCCCTAATAAAAGGTCAACCTCTGTCGGACGATAATATTTTGGGTCGATTTGTACAATTAGTTTTCCGGTGGCCTTGTCATAACCTTTCTCGTCTTGTCCGCTTCCTTTCCATTCAATTTCGAAACCTGCGTGCCGGCTTGCTTTTTCGATAAAGCTGCGAACGGATGTAGTTTTTCCGGTAGCAATCACAAAATCATCGGCAACCGGGTGTTGAAGCATGCGCCACATCGCATCCACATATTCAGGGGCGTAGCCCCAATCCCGTTGCGCATTCAGGTTACCCATGATCAATACATCACGCAAACCATATTTAATTTCACTCAGGCACCAGGTAATTTTTCGGGTTGAAAACGTTTTTCCCCGACGTTCCGATTCATGATTAAATAAAATGCCATTGCAGGCAAAAAGCCCATAGGCCTCCCTGAAATTGCGCACCACCCAATAACTGTAAAGCTTGGCAACACCATAAGGGCTGCGCGGATAAAAAGGAGTGTTTTCTTTTTGGGGAATCTCTTGAACCTTACCAAATAATTCTGAAGTTGAGGCCTGGTAATACTTAGCCTTTTTACAATGGTTTACCATTGCATCCAAAAGCCGCAGGGTGCCTAAGGCATCTACCTGAGCAGTATATTCCGGAACTTCAAAGCTTACCTGCACATGGCTTTGGGCAGCTAAATTGTAAATCTCATCAGGTTGAACGGCGGCAAGTAATTTATTGAGGTTAGCACTGTCGGTAATGTCACCGTGGTGCAAAGTCAATTTTGGATTGCCCATTACATGTTCAATGCGCTCGGTGTTAAAAACACTCGCTCTGCGCATAATTCCGTGAACAGAATATCCTTTTTCTAGCAATTGTTCGGTCAGGAAAGAGCCATCCTGTCCCGTAATGCCTGTGATGAAGGCCGTTTTCATTCGGGCGAAATTACACAATGCATCCCATATCTGGTGGTTAGGCGATTTTTAGTCCCGCTGGTGTTTTCTGGTCTGTGTGTAAGAGAATTACCCTGCCATCTGCGTCCAGAGCACCTAAGACCAGCACTTCTGAAACAAATTTTCCGATTTGCCGGGGTGGAAAATTAACAATGGCGATAATGTTTTTTCCAATTAAGGTTTCGGGGGAATAAAAATCGGTGATTTGGGCGCTACTTTTTCTCATTCCTAAATCCCCAAAATCAATTTCCAGTTTTAAGGATGGCTTTTTGGCCTCGGGAAAATCCCATGCCTGAACGATAATTCCCGTTCGAATGTCAAGTTTTTGAAAGTCTTCTATCGTGGCCATGAGATTAATTGTTAATTTCAATGCAAGAAAATATGCAAAAGTCATTATTTGCCTGTATCGCGTTACTTTTTTTTGGGAACCTTTGGGTTTCGGCCCAATCTGCAAATTCGGTGGTTATTATTCGCTGTGAACCCAACGAAATCGTTGATTTCGATATGCTCGATAATATTGTTGACCTCGTGGGTAGTTCTTATCAGCATCCTCTCACTATTTTACTTTCTCCGCCTTGGCTCGATAGTATAATGGGAAATCAGGGAAGGATAATTCAAGTTGCGGATTGGATAAATACATGGTACTGTGAAATTGGTGCTTACCATCTCGACCCCGCTTCCCCAAATTGGGATGGATTTACAAACGACCCCTCTTTTACCGGAAATGTTGCTTACCGCGACAGTATGAGGGTATTCTTTAGAAAATTGGATTCTTTAGCCGGAATAAATTTGGCATTGACCATGAGTTCAGGCCCCACAGCACCCCCATCAATGGATTGGAATCCGTATGCATTATTCCAAAGCAAAGAATATTACCCGACTGATAGTGCCTTTGCCCAAATAACCCAGACACAATATAATGGCAATCCGGTTTGTGTTTTAGGTTCCTGTTTGCTGGCAAATCATGACACGCTTATTTTGTTAGAAGACAAAATTTTTGATCATCCTTTTTCGGTCGCCGTTTGGACAACCCCACA
>JAYSVQ010000196.1:0-5884 GCA_043718485.1 Bacteroidota bacterium | reverse complement strand
CCGAATTCTTCTTTTCCCCAATAGGCCTCAAAAGCACGTTTATTCTTTTTTAGGTGTACCTCACGCGCTTCTACCTTAGATAATTCTTTGCTGGTAATTCCACTGCCGCAATGGTTAATCTCTGCCCGGCGAATTTTCAATTCAGAACGCTCACCTGCGCTTATGCCTTTGTCATGTACTTCATCCAAATAAATTTCAGAAATCATAAATCGGCTCATCGAAAAATCGAGTGCATCCATTCCGCAATTTTTTACCTGCACATTGCGGATGTTGCCTGTACAAAAGTCGATGTCGAGTGCATCTCCACTGCAATTCAGAAAAAAACAATTTTCCATCTCGAGGGTAGCACTAATAATACCCAAGGCCTCAGCCGCAGGGATGTCAGCAAACACACAATCTCGAATTTCCAGCTTTCCCCCATGAATTTGAAAGGCCGCATTCATTCTCCAATTTTGATATTGGAATGCCTTCATTCCGCTAAATTTTACATTTGAAAAAAGGGAAGGCTTTTCCGCATCCAAAATCACAATCGCACCCGGCCCTGAAAATTGAATGCCTTCCGAGTTTTGACCAATGGCTTCTATTGCGCTTGCAGAAATTAAAGCCCCTTCTTCTTTAAATAGAATTTCTGTTCCTTCCTTAATCATGAATTTTTTTCCGCTACCAATGATTAAAGGTTTTTCCAGTGTAATTTTTTGGGTTGAAAAGGTTAGGGCAGTATCTCCTAATGTGACGACAAAATCCGGCAAATGTTCAGTCCAATTTCGAAACAATTCTTGCCGGGTGCCGAAGCCTGCGGGATAAACAAAACCTGAAATGGGCGCCGAAAACAAGCTGTCGCTTTGCGCAATTTTATAAAAAATATACTTTCCTTTTAATTGACTTTGTATTGAAATGGTTTCGGCTTCTTTTTTTCCTGAATACGGTTCGAGCATTACTCTGTTTTCTAATGCGCTCTCCATTTGATTATCGGTTTTTCCAATCCCCTCTAACCAAATCGGACCCGAATGGTAACTCGATACTTTGTATTGATGAGATGCTCCCGAAAAACCCGCATACCAAGCCCTTGCCCCCAAACCCTGCATCGGTTGGTGCTGTGCCAATGTATTATTTTCAGGCATATTTAATGAGGGGCGATATAAAATTCCGAAAATCAAAGCAACCGGAAAAAAGATGAGCCATAAAGCAGCCCAAGCCTCCTGTTTTTTGAATCTAGGGCCCGAAAGCCTCATAGAGAAATTTGCCTTTGTTCAATGAAATTAAAAACCGCATCCGGGTCTAAACCTTTCAACGCTTCTCTCGCTTTTTCTACCTGTTCAACCGTTTCAGCCTCGACCAAAAAAGAAACCGTCATTTTTCCACCGGCCTCTTCCACCCGTCGCATTTCTACCGCCGGAAAAATATTTTTGATGAGCGCACACATTTCATTAAGATTTTTGGAATGGCTGCTCACATGTAAATGCATAGGGCTTGAAGGTTTAAAAAGATTTTTCCCCGAAAAAAAGGCTTGAATAAATAAAACCAACAGCATCGCACCAAAAGCCACAGCCGCAATTAAAGGTTGGCTTGCACCCGTTGCTAAGCCAATAGCAATCGAAAAGAAAAGGTAGGTAAGTTCCTCAGGGTCCTTTATTGCAGAACGAAACCGTACTATGGAAAGGGCACCAACTAATCCCAGAGAAAGCGCAATCGAAGATTTAACAATGCTGATGATGAGCATTGTCGTGAGTGCAAGGGGCAGAAAATTGCGGGCAAAACGCTTTCGATTATTGACAGAAGCACCAAAACGAATGTAAAAAAGGGAAAGAGCGGCTGCCAACAATGCCGTAACCAACAAGTTTATTACAAAACTCTTTAGGTCGAGCTCGGTAAGCGAACCTGCCAAGCCACCCATATATTCTTTGATTTTAAGCATTTTTGAAAATGTTTGCGTTTTTTTACCAATTCCTCTCTTTGGACAAAGAACTGGAACAATATTTGCGAAAATAAGCAAAAAGCCCTTTAGCTTACTTTATTGCGCGGGCTTTATGTTTTTTTGTAACTTTAATCCTTCAAGGAATAAAAATGAAAAATTGGAAAGTATGGGCTGGCATTGCCGCTCTTGTTATTGTGACGATGGGTTCAGGACTCGCTCAGGGGACAAATGGACTTGCAAATCCTGCAAATTCAGAGGGAATCTCATTTTTTCAGGGAACCTGGACTGAAGCCCTCGCTAAGGCTAAAAAGGAAAACAAGCTCATTTTTGTGGATGCCTATGCCGTTTGGTGTGGTCCCTGCAAATTTATGGCGGCCAATGTTTTTCCTATAAAAGAGGTTGGGGACTATTTCAATTCCAACTTTATCAATTACAAATTTGATATGGAAAAGGGCGAAGGCCCTGCATTTGCAAAGCAATATGGTGTGCGTGCCTACCCGACATTATTCTACATCAATGGTGAAGGTAAAATCATTCATCAGGATATGGGAATGAAGCAAAAGGATGATTTGTTGAACTCTGGAAAAACTGCAGTTTCCAAAAAGGGAAATTCATAAATCGAATAATGATTGATAAAAAAGGGCAGCGTGAGTTGCCCTTTTTTTGTGCGGGAAATTTAAAAGTAATTTTTAGTCGTGGAATGAGAATTATTTTTTCGAGAATTTTTCAATCCTTCGAAGATGTTTATTGAGTTCCCGAAAAACATCATTGAAAATAGGAAGATCTTGTACTTGGTGTTTTAAACTTAAATCCCATCGCTTTTTAAAGGTGGATTCCTTTTCAATGAGTACCTGACTAAAGTTTTCAGGAATCAACATTTTGTTTCTAGCCTTATTTTCAAATGAGAACCAATAGTCTTTTAGGTCAAGGTCTTTCTCTGTAAGCAGCATCCATAAGTCGTATAAATCTCTTGGTTGAGATCTACTCATGATTGCAGACATTTTTTCAATTAAAATTTCACCCAAGGAATAAATTTTTATTGAGAATGCAATTGATTCCAGATCAGAATAGTTTAGAAAAATGGGGCTTAATTCAGGAGGGTATTCCATAATTTCATTTCGAGTGATATCCACCTTTATTTTTCTGCCTGACTGGAAGCTCCCCCCTAAGGGACCAATATATTCAATGTAGAATGAAAAAGTGTTTTTCAAAATGTTGTTTTGAAGGACGAGTTTGCATTCTATCGCAGTTTCATTAGTAATTCTTTTAAGCATTGAATTGAATGCGCTTTCAATTTCAGAATCAGATGGATTTTCATGAATTAAGGTGAAATCTAAATCTTCTGAGAAACGATAATCATCAAAGTATGCTTTTTTCAAAACGGTTCCTCCTTTGAAAACTAAGCTCTCCTTAAGCAATTCATCTAAAGAGATGCCATACAAAAGCCAAGTAATTACATAGTCCTTTTCTATTTGTTTTGCCTCAACGCCTAGCAAAGCAGCTTTTTTTGAAATTTCTCCGGGACGTACCATTTTAGGTAGATAGTTGTTGTTTTATTGATTCTTCACTTTCATTGATTTGAAGCCGCCAGCGTTTGTTAAACGTTCCTTCTTTCGGCAATGTCGGGTCAAGAATGCTGTAAGAAGGCGAGCAGGCATGTAATAGCTTTAGAATGATTGGCGTTTCGAAGGCCAAAAGTTCTAAGACGAAGCCGAGTCGCTTAAAAACTACTTGTTTGTTAAATCGTTTTGCGTATTCAAATAAAAGATTTGTATTTATATTGTTCTTCGACAAAGATAAGGCTTTTACAATCTCCACAATCCCTCCAGCTAAATCTGGACGATCTAAACAGTCAATAAAGGTCATTTCTAAATCGGAGCATTTAATTCTATACACCTTATCGACCCATATTTCTTTGTATCCGAAGAATCGTTTCTCGTCGGTCTTGTGTACGAAATGAAAATTCACTTTCCCTATTTTTTGATTCGAGGGCGTAATTCTTTTTTTGACTACAATTTGCTCAGTTAATGAAGGTTGGGTAGTTATATTATAAATAGATAGGGCACTGTAATAGCCGATGTAGTATTCAGCCTCACCGATTAGATGTTTGGCAAGCCAATGCCAATTCGGAAAGTATTCGTTTGCG
Organism: Bacteroidota bacterium; assembly: GCA_043718485.1. Classification (GTDB taxonomy): domain Bacteria; phylum Bacteroidota; class Bacteroidia; order J057; family JADKCL01; genus JAYSVQ01. The sequence continues at coordinate 1,823 of JAYSVQ010000196.1, read as the reverse complement.
GGAACGTTGTAAGGAATGATGGAATATAGCCCGCCCTTTATTCGCATGATTAATTCTCTATCTATAAGTTCATTTAGAAATCCACTTACATAGGCTTGAACCGGATTGTTTAAAAAGACGCTCACGTCTTCGTAGCTAAAAATCTCTTTTCCTGACTCTTCTAGAAACTGTAGAAACCGAGCAGTCTTAGCTGTTATGACTTTTTTGAACTTGCTCATCGCTTATGAAATTTGGAAACCGGATTCTCAAATTATTATAATCTAAGATGTAAATATAACCTTAAATACCTTATAAATCACCCTTAAAAGGTATAAAATTTTTTTAATAGGAACTTTCCAAATCCCCAGAAGAGAGTCGCTGCAATTGTAGGCGAATTATGAGGCTTTAATTTTACCTTTTTCCAAGAATGGGACACTTAAAAGCTAAAAAAAATCATCGAAAACAGCTCAAAAACGATTATTTTATGTCTGAAAATGCAAAAGTGCGGAAAACAGGAAGACGATTCCGACCCTCCAAAATAGAGTTACAGTATTAAAATAACGATTGATTAAGCCTAATTCTCTTCTTGCAATGCAGCCACGCCGGGTAGCACTTTCCCTTCCAAATATTCAAGCAATGCGCCACCTCCGGTTGAAACATAAGAAACCTTATCTTCCAGTCCTGCTGCTTTTATGGCCGCAGCCGAATCTCCACCTCCAATAAGGGAAAAAGCACCGGCTTCTGTGGCAGCCACAATGGATCGCGCCATTGCAATGGTTCCGTTTGCGAATTTTTTCATTTCGAAAACACCCATAGGTCCATTCCACAACAAGGTTTTCGATTCCATTATCATTTGATGAAAAGCCTTGTGGCTTTCGGGGCCAATGTCAAGGCCCATCATATCTTCGGGAATAGAATCGTTTTTTACAATTGCAGTTCTGCCCTCTTCCCCAAAAACGGTAGATACAACCGAATCAATGGGTGTGAGTACGGTTACGTTTTTTTCTCTCGCACTTTTTAGGATGGTGGCGGCAAGATTTATTTTATCTTCTTCGCAAAGCGATTTCCCGATGGCGTAGCCTTTGGCTCTCAAAAAAGTAAAAGCCATTCCTCCGCCAATAATTAAATTATCAACCTTGTCGAGCAGTTGATTCATGATTTCGATTTTGTCACTCACCTTTGCACCGCCCATAATCGCTGTAAAAGGTCTCGCCGGATTTGCCAATACCTTATTCGCATTTTCAAGCTCTGCGAGCATGAGAAAGCCCGGGTATTTTTCGGACATAAAGTGGGCGATAATCGCTGTGGAAGCATGCGCCCTATGGGCAGTGCCGAAGGCATCATTAATATAAATATCGCCATGCTTGGCAAGCTTCATGGCAAATTCAACATCCCCTTTTTCCTCTTCTTTGTAAAACCGTAAATTTTCCAGCAACAAAACTTCACCCGCTTTCAAATGTGCTGAAGCCGAAAAAGCTTCATCTCCAATGCAATCTCCTACAAATTTTACCGATTGGTTCAGCAGTTTGCTGAGCGGCTCTACTAAATGCGCTAAACTGAATTTCGGTTCAGGTCCGTTTTTAGGCCTGCCCAGATGCGACATCAACACAATTGAGCCGCCGTTTTCTAAAACGAAACGCAGCGTTGGCAGGGCCTCTTGAATGCGCTTATCATCTGAAATTTGAAATTCGGCATTGAGGGGCACATTAAAATCAACCCGAATGAGCGCTCTTTTTCCTTTGAGATTGGCCTTGCGAAGAGATTGCATGCGAATAAAACAAATTTATAATTTTCCGACGAGGGCGACCATGTCAGCCAGGCGGCAGCTATAGCCCCATTCGTTG
>JAYSVQ010000195.1:0-5901 GCA_043718485.1 Bacteroidota bacterium | reverse complement strand
AAGCACCCGGCCTTTGTGACGTTTGGGGGGAAGAATTTAATGCATTGTATTTAAAGTATGAGGCCGAAGGCAGAGCAAGAAAAGTCATTCGTGCCCATGAGTTGTGGTTTAAAATTATGGAAGCCCAAATCGAAACGGGCAATCCATATTTACTTTATAAAGATGCGGCGAACCGTAAATCAAATCAGCAAAACCTGGGAACGATTCGCAGTTCAAACCTTTGCACAGAGATTATTGAATTTACCAGCAAAGATGAGGTTGCCGTTTGTAATCTCGCCTCTTTGTCATTGCCTCGTTTTGTTGAAAATGGAAAATTCAATCATGAAAAACTGTATGATGTAACTAAGGTAATCACACGGAACCTCAACAAAATTATTGATATAAATTTCTATCCGGTGCCTGAAGCTGAATACAGCAATATGCGTCACCGCCCGATTGGAATTGGCGTACAAGGGCTCGCTGATGTTTTTATCTTGCTTCGACATCCCTTTGATAGCGATGAAGCCCGCTTGCTCAATCAAGAAATTTTTGAAACTATTTATTTCGCAGCCGCATCTTCCTCAATGGAAGAGGCTAAAAAATATGGCCCCTATTCATCTTTTGAAGGCTCGCCAATCTCTAAAGGAAAATTTCAATTTGACTTATGGGGAGTTGAACCTTCAGACCGCTGGAATTGGGACCAACTAAGAGCTGATGTCGTAAAACACGGCATTCGAAACTCTCTTTTGCTCGCGCCAATGCCGACAGCCTCGACTTCTCAAATACTAGGTAATAATGAATGTTTCGAACCCTATACAACCAATATTTATACGCGTAGGGTTTTATCCGGGGAGTTTGTGGTCGTAAACAAGCATTTGCTTCGCGACTTAATTGAGTTGAATCTCTGGAACGATGGAATGAAGAATTTGCTCATTGCAAACAATGGGTCGGTTCAAAACATTCCAGACGTTCCAGATGAGATTAAGGAATTGTACAAAACGGCCTGGGAAATAAAGCAAAAAGCCATTATCGATATGGCTGCAGACCGAGGTGCTTTTATTTGTCAGAGTCAAAGCATGAATGTGTTTATGGAAGAAGTGAACTACGGTAAGCTTACTTCGATGCACTTTTATTCATGGGAAAAGGGATTGAAAACCGGAATGTATTACCTTCGGACACGTGCTGCAACTGAGGCCATAAAATTCACAGTAGATGCAGACTTAATGAAGAGCCGAAAGGATGCTGAACATTCTGCTAATTCACTCGTTTCTGATAAAGATTATGCCGCAATTGTTTGTTCCCTCGACGACCCTGAAGGGTGCGAAGCCTGTGGCTCATAACAAATATTAATACACCATCGTTCACACTTTTGAAAGCCTCGGAATTCCGAGGCTTTTTTATTGCTATTTGTAACATGCGCAATTAATGTATTTGGAGGGTCTCGCGCGTCTCCTGAAAAAATATATGATTAACAGAACAAAGCCCAAAAACCGTAGTTTTTTTGAGAAATGACGACATTTTTCTTTCCGTTTCCGCTGATAGGGCTGAAACCCCTTGCAATTGCAGGGCTCCTTTTTCCTTTCTATTTTGCAGGATTAAGGGGCGAAACGTGTCAGAAATAAAATTTAGTAGAACAGTCCTGTCGAACGGCTTACCGGTAATCATTCACAAGGATGACCAGGTTGGGTCGGTAGTTGTGAATCTCACCTATAATGTAGGTGCAAGAGATGAGCAGCCCGACAAAACAGGATTTGCACATTTGTTCGAGCATCTTATGTTTGGTGGCTCAAAGAATGTACCTGAGTACGATAGTATTTTGCAGCAAGCGGGAGGTCAAAATAATGCCTTTACTACAAATGATGTAACGAATTATTATGTATCTGTTCCTGCGTCTCAGTTAGAAATTGCCATGTGGGTTGAATCTGACAGAATGTTGGAGCTCGATTTTTCCCAAAAGGTTTTAGATGTGCAGAAAAGCGTTGTGGTAGAAGAATTTAAACAACGATACCTTAATAAACCATTTGGCGATGCGCATCATATTTTGAGAGCCAAACATTTTCAAATTCATCCCTACCGCTGGCCAACGATTGGAAAAGAAATTTCCCATATTCAAAATGCGACCCTAGAGGATGTGAAGGAATTTTTCTTCGGTTTTTATGCCCCCAATAATGCCTCTTTAGTAATAGCAGGAAATGTCGAGGAAGGGTACGCACTTGAAATGGCAGAAAAATGGTTCGGCAATATCCCTAAACGAAACCTCCTTAAAAAGGCATTGCCAATTGAGCCTCCCCAAACCGAGGCGAGGCGTGAAACAGTTTATCGAAGTGTGCCCCAAGATGCCGTATATAAAATGTACCATATACCCGGTCGTTTGGATAAAGGCTATGTTGCTGCCGATGCCATTGCAGATATTTTAAGTCATGGAAAGGCCTCAGTACTTTACAATCGCCTTGTAAAGGAAAAGGAAATTTGTTCGTCTGTGCGGGCATTTTCATGGTCTGCTCATGACCCGGGCATGATTTCAATCGACGCTTTTTTGAGGAAAGGAAAGACAGTTGATGAGTATGAGGATGCACTGAGTGAAATTTTTATGGATTTGCCGACCTTAATTAAAATCGATTTGCCCCGAATAAAAAATGCAATCGAAGCGTCGGGGGTAATGAGCATGGTTTCGCTTTTAAATCGCGCAATGACATTGGGAATATATGATATTTTAGGAGATGCCAATCTTGCTAATACTTCAATTTTGCAATATTTGGATTTAAGTGAAGATGAACTCCTTGAAGTCGGGCCTAAAGTATTCTCTCCCCAAAATTGTTCCACTTTAAATTACCTATCAGAAAGCCGGGGAGATAATCAATGAGCACAATTGTAGATAGAGCCAAAATGCCGCTTCTTCAAGAAGTAAAAGTTAAACCCTTTCCTGAAATCATAGAGTTTTCGCTGTCTAATGGTGTTCCGGTATATTTAATTTCTCAGGGATTGCAGGAGGTTGCCGAGGTGCGATTGCTTTTTAATAAGCATGATTTTTTTGATTCTCATTCTTCCCAAAGCAGTTTTTGTGCCACGTTGGCAACTGAGGGCACAAGAGGTTTAAATTCAAAGGAATTTGGCGCCCGACAAGATTTTTTCGGGGCAAGTATAGGTGCAGAATTTAGTAAAGATTTTATTTCTTTTTTTCTTTCATCCTTAACTAAATATTTGCCTGAAACTATTACCCTTTTACGCGAGGCCACTTTTTTTCCTGCCATGCATTCTGCCGATTTTGAACTCGCGCGACAGCGGTTTATTCAAAACCTTGAAGTGCATTCAAAAGAAACGGGTTTCATGGCCAGAAGACATTTTAATCGCATTTGTTATGGGCCAAACCACCCCTATGGTTGGGCTCCGGAGATTTTGGATTTAGAAAAGGTAGAATTGAAGCAAATAGAAGAATTTCATTCTGCATATATCGACATTTCTAAAATGAAAATTGTGGTTTCAGGTGCTGTTCAAAAAGACCGGATTCATTCTATTTTGGAAGAGGTGTTTTGCGGCCAGCCGTATCCTGATGTGACGCTACCCCCTATTCATGACGTTTCTTTGGCTCGGTTTGAATCAGGCTATCACTTTTTTGAAACAGAAGAATCTCAACAAGCTACGGTAAGAATGGGACATCCCGGACCAACACGAGCGCATCCCGATTACTATGCTTTGGAATTGGTCAATACTATTTTTGGGGGATTTTTTGGTTCTCGCCTCATGAAAAAAATACGAGAAGAAAAAGGATTTACATACGGTATCAGTTCCGGACTTGCCAGCCTTCGGAAAATGGAGATGATCATTATTCAGACCAACTGTGCAAATGAATATGTTGAAAATGTTAGGGATGAAGTAAAAAACGAAATGCAGATTTTGATTGATAAGGGTTGTGAAAGAAAGGAACTGGAGTTAGTAAAAAATTATATGTTTGGCGCAACCAGTTCCGCTCGCGATTACCCTTCAGGTTTGGCCGATAAAATTCAGTTTGCATTGATTTATAATTTGCCTTTTTCCTTTTTTGACGAGAAAATAGCTATTCTGAAAGCACTTGAACCAGAAGACATCCAAAGAATTGCTTCAGTTCATTTCAATCCTAATCATTTGCTTGAAGTTGTGTGCGGAACTAAAAATCAGTAAAGAAATAGTTGCATTAAACACTTTCTTCCGCTTTAAGTAACCGCGTTTGGATTAGCCTAAATTAAAATCTAATCGTACTTATAAAATCCTCTGCCTGTCTTTCGGCCAAAATGACCGGCATCAACTTTTTTCTGTTGAATGCGACTCGGTCTAAATCGCGATTCTTGAAAAAAGGAATTGTAAAGAGATTGAGTAACGGAGTGATTGGTTTCTACCCCAATTAAATCCATTAGTTTAAATGCGCCCATTTTGAATCCTGTAGCCTCTAACAGGCGATCAATCGTTTCAAGTCCTGCGACATTTTCTTCAACCAGCCGAAGAGATTCCAGATAGTAGTGGCGAGCCACACGATTTACGATGAAGCCGGGCTCATCTTTTACAATGGCAACCTGCTTACCCATTTTTATGGCTACTTGAATGACCGCTTGGGTTGTAGTTTCAACGGTTGCAGCACCCGGAATAATCTCAACAAGTTTCATGATGGGCGCAGGGTTGAAAAAATGCATTCCCACAGCCATTTCAGGGTGATTTAAATTGCAGGCAATTCGGGTTATGGGTAGAGTAGAAGTGTTACTTGCTAAAATTGCTTTGCCCTTGTTTTGAATTTCAAGCCTAGCAAAGACGTTTTGTTTCAATTCAAGATTTTCGGGGATGGCCTCAATGATTAAATCTGCGATTATTTCTTTTTCGTCTTGTGAGGTCTTTATTAGATTTAAAATTCTTGTTTTTTCTTCTGCACTTAATTTTGCTTTAGCCACTAATTTCTCTAAAGTAGATTCAAAATACTGAACAGCCTGTTTTAATATTTCAGGATTCAAGTCAAATAGTAAAATGGAAAACCCCGCTTGTGCGGCGGTAAGTGCGATTCCACTGCCCATTACGCCTGCACCAAGCACCGCTATTTTTTTTATTTCACTCATTTTTATTAAAGTTGTATGCCTTCAAATTGAGATAAAAAACGAACGTCATTTTGAGAAAGCAACCTCAAATCAGGAATACCAAAGAGTAGCATGGCGATTCTTTCTACGCCCATTCCAAATGCGTAACCTGAAAATTCTTCCGGGTCAATTTTGCAGTTTGTTAATACCTGGGGGTCAACCATACCACAACCTAAAATTTCTACCCAACCTGAGTGTTTGCAAACTGCACAACCCTTTCCACTGCAAATCATACAACTTACATCCATTTCGGCGCTAATTTCGGTAAATGGAAAATAAGAGGGCCTCAATCTAATTTTGGTTTTCGTGCCAAACATTTCATGCGCAAAGGTGTTCAGGTCTTGTTTTAAATCTGCAAAACTTACATCTTTGTCTATAAATAATCCCTCAACTTGGTGAAAATAGACATGGGCTCTTGCAGAAACCGTTTCATTACGAAAGCATCGACCGGGCGCAAGGATTCGAATGGGTGGTTTCGAGGTTTCCATCACACGAATCTGAACATTTGAAGTATGTGTTCTTAGCACTATTTCTTCTGGTGCAGTTTCGATGTAAAAAGTATCTTGCATATCACGCGCAGGGTGACTCTCCAAAATATTCAGGGCATCGAAATTATGCCATCCGTCTTCAATATCCGGGCCATCTGCAATGGAAAAACCGATTCGCGAAAAAACATCAATTATTCGGTTCATCGCTATCATACTTGGGTGCCGACTTCCATTAAAATGTTGAACCCCCGGCAGGCCTAAATCATCAGGTTGCCCTTTTTTATGTTTCGTTGCAACGGTAGTTTTTAGTTTTTCTTCTACCTCAAGCGCTGCTTGTT
>JAYSVQ010000194.1:0-5907 GCA_043718485.1 Bacteroidota bacterium | reverse complement strand
TTCATAATTTGGATGGCGGAATGGGCGCTTGGAAATCGGCAGGGGGAGAAACAGTTCTGCCTTAAAGGCAAATTATATATTTAAAAAGGTGTGGAAGGTGTCGCCTCTTAACCCTAATCTTAAGGTTTCTAAAGGAATCACTTCTGTAGGTGCAATATTGCCCAAATTTACATTTGTGCCTAACCTTTTGATGAACCAAACTTGTTGGGTCTTTAATGGTGCTTCCCAAATAATTTTTTCAGTGGGCACCTTATGAAGAATTTCTTCAATTAAGCCCCCCTTTGCTTCTCCGCTTGCGCTAAACACACCTACGGTACCGCTTTCTCGCGCTTCTGCAATTACTTTAGTGGAACCGGCCTGTAGTTCGTTATTCATCCATTCAACCCATTGGTATGCCGGAATGTCTTTATTGCTGTCTTTGCTGCCCACTTCAGAAAGCACAACAAAGTCTTTTGCGAGACGTGATATGTATCCAAATTTCTCATCTTCGGTCATGTCAATGCTGCCATTAGAAACCTCGACATAAGGCACCTTTAAATCAGAAATTATTTTTACATAGTCTTCAAATTGTTTTCGGGCAACATAGGCCTCTAACATTGTGCCGCCAAAATAAAAGGGAATGTTAGCCGCACGATAAACATCCAATTTTTTCATCAAGCTGTTTCTTGATGTGACCATGCTGGTTGTCCAGCCAAGTTTAACCACATCGACATGTTCACCGCCTACTTCCAGAAAATCTTCAGCTTCCCGAACCGACAAGCCTTTGTCCATCACCATGGTGAAACCATCACCGCGAGGCTTAACGCTTCGCGCCGGAATTTGATTCATTTGAAAATTTAACATTTTTTGTACTGATTTATCAGTTGCGTTAGAATAGGCAATTGTACTAATTCAGGGCACACCTCAAAAAGGATGGCATGCTTTGAAAAATCCAATAAAAGGGCATTTTCTATTAAATTAAGACCTTTTTCGATATTCCCGGCTATGCAATTATATGCACCTGACAGATAAATTAAATCTGCCATATCCGGATTCTGTTTGAGGCCCTCTTCTAAAAAAATAAGGGCGCCTTCAATATTTTCTTCTTCTTTCAAGGCAATCGCCCATTCTTTCCAGGCCCGAATTTCAGTTGGTTTTAACTGAATGGCTTCTAGCAAAGCTTCTGATGCCGAGGCGGGATTGCCCAATTTAAACTCGCAAAGGGCTAAACCTAACAGAATGTCATAAGTATCTCTGGCGCTTTCTAAACCTTTCTTGTAAAAATGTATGGCTTCGAGAAATTTTTCTTCTTTTGCCAAAACCCCAGCGAGTCTCGCCCATGTTTCTGATCGATCGGGCGCAAGTCTTGCGCATTTTAGAAAATATTTTCTAGCTAAGGAATAGTTTTTGAGCTGCTCGTAACATTCAGCAATGTGAAACCATGTGGGTAAATCTGGCTTCTCTAAAATCGAGGCTTCTAAAAAACTTTGAATGGCCGCTTGAAATTTTTCAAGTTCCATTAAGGCCAGGCCTTTGCGAAACCAAGCGTGAGAGAAATCTTCATTAATGGCTAAGCAAAAATCCAATGCCTTTACGGCCTCTTCATAGGTTTCGAGTCTTAGATATAGACTGCCTAGATTGAACCAGGATTGGTAAGAAAAAGGATTTTCATCCAGAAAGTTTTTATGTACCTGAATGGCCTTATTCATTTCGTTTATAGACTCAAAATGAAAAGCGAGCTCAGTAGCGGCCTCCTCATATCCGGGGTCTTCAGATAAAGAAGCTAAAAAATATTCTTCAGCTTGTTCATCTTCTCCTGCCATTTGAGAAATCAGTCCCATTTGAAATTTAACTTCTGCAGGGTCTTCTGATTCAAACAATAGATGGTTTAATACCCGAATCGCATCATGATACTTTCCACTTAGGCTAAGAATTTCAGCATGTAGAAAATGATATTCAGCGGCATGATTATTTATCTCTAAAGCCTCCAGAATATCTGCCTCTGCTTCCTCTAATTTTCCGGTGTCAAGAAAAAGAGTTGCTTTCCTAAAATACAATTCGTCATTATCGGGATGCTGTGTCAGGGCAAAGTCTAACACAACCAATGCGTCTTCAAAACGGTTTTGATTGAGATACCAATAGTAAATTTCATCTAAAGTGACGAGGTCAAAAAAATGAAATTTTTTGCCTAAGCGCATTTCTTCAAAGCGCTTAACATCTCGCCTTACTTGTCTGTCATCTGACCCAAATCCGGGAAGGGAATCAAATTCATTCATATCTCAAACCAATAGCCCGAACGCCACTCATGGCAAGTTAGCCATTTTCCAGCGGGATTATCCAATTTTTTTTTACTTCTCCTTCGCCTCAATTTGCTTGAAAAGAAAAGGAATTTTGCGGGAAGTCACTAAGAAAACCCCTATAAAAATGAGGAGAATCCAAAGCACTTTTTCAAGGGTTACACTTCCGCTTGCCACGAATACTGAAAGGAGGGTAACAAATATCGGTTGAAAATAGATGTACATGGAAACCGATGAGGCATTCAAGTGTTTTAAACCCCAGGCATACAACAAATATGCGATGACAGTAGAGAAAATGAAAAAATAGAATAAGGCAAAAATTACTTTGCCGGGAATAATAGTGAAATCGATTTCCTGAACGTAACGAAAACCTAAAGGAATGTTTATGAGCGCGCCCCCTAAAAATGTCCAGGCTTGCAAACTAAAAATGTTGTATTTCAGGTATAAGGGCTTAGAAACAACCAGGTAAATTCCATACACAGCCGCATTCACCAATATCATAATATCTCCCAAAAAAGTTTCTGTGCCGAAATTTATTTTTCCATTTGAGTTGGCTACAATGAGAAACGCAGCGCCGACTAATGAAAACAAAAGACCCAATAATTTTTTTCCGCCTAGTTTTTCCTGGCCAATGAAAAAAGCAGTTAAAAATACAAATACCGGGCTCATCGTTTGTAAAACCGAGGCATTCACCAGAGTGGTCCTCGAAACGCCTCCGATAAACATGGCCTGATTTATTACAACGCCAGTCAAAGCGCAAAAGGCGATTATGCCTAAGTCTTTCATAGACCGGATGGGCTCTCGAAAAAATAGTAACCAAATTGAAACGAAAAGAGTGGTGGTTACCATACTTCTCATAGATAAGACAGCAAGGGGATGAATGTGGCCAATGTCAAAAATCCACTTCATCGTAAAATAGTTCATCCCATAAATGAGGGCAGTCATTGATAGGGCAATGTGGTAAGGGAGAAGGGGATTTGTGGGCCGCAATCGGGCTAAAAATTTCTGCCCAAAGATAAATGAAGTCTTGGCTTTTGTACGGTATAGTCTTCAATTCCCCACGCGAGGTCAGCCCGAATAGAATAACCGGCCAGATAAGTGCGTATTCCTGAGCCAAAACCAATCAAAAATGGGCTACGCAGGGTTTGAACATTAATTGTTAAAGGGTAACTCACAATCGGTGCATTATCAATTGGATTTTTTTGCGAAAATGGATTCCCGGTTCTCCAAATCGTGCCGATGTCAAAAAAGGGAATAATCTCAAAAGTATAATTTGGGCTTGAGGTAAGCGAGTTTAACACCATGCGTGAAACCGGAATCCATAATTCAGATGATGCACTAATAAATTGAGAACCGTTTCTGGAGTTAAGTTTAAATCCTCTTAAGGGTGTAACGTATTCCATAAATCGAAATGCGCTTAAGTTTGAGGAATTGAGAGGTAAATCTTGTCCATTTTGCATAGAGGATAAAAGAACGTTGTCTAACCCACCCATAAAAAAGGTTTGCTTTTCGACTCCGGCACTTATTCCTCCCTGAATGCGGTTTGCCAAAACAAAACCCCCAAAAATCGGAGTGTATTTTTTTAGATCGCCCTTAAAACTGAAAAAAGCCATTCTCTTATTCGCGACTGAAAAAGTATTTTCTGCGCCGAGATCTAATGAGAAACCCTTCCTGATAAAATTTTCTTTTCTTTCAATTTTTTGAAACGAATACTGTGCTTTTAGTCCCGGAATCCAATCTTGTTGATTTTGGTCAAGGGCATCCAATAAATCTAAATCATAACGTTTGACCCATGAAACATAAGGGCTGAGGGAGATGTTTGAATAATGGTTAATAGCATATCGGGCATTGCCCCCGACAGTGGAAGAAAAAAAGCGAACCATAAAATCATCATTCTTTAAGAAACGCAATTGATTTTTGGCCCAAAGGCTATAATCTATCCTGCCCTTCAACCATTGCATAGACCCTTCAAAATCTGAACTTCTAAAATCAAAAGCGTAAAATCGGGTAAGAATAGAAATGCGGCGATTCCCTGCTAAATCCGCAAAGGACGCGCCGCCTCCAATTGAGGGTTTTATTCCGTAATTTTTGCCGAACCAGGCAGGGCTGAAGCCCAATAGGGTGCTCACCGATTCTGTGCTCCAGTTTGTCTTGGAAATTCCAATCGCTTCAACGGGAAGATTCCCGAAATCGACCGGTGATTCAACGTCTTTCTTTTCTTCCTGTCTCTTCGTTTTTGAAACTTTTTTTGTTTTGGTTTTTTCATCCTGAAAATCCTCTTCATCAAAAACATAAAACCTCAAAGGTTTTTTGCCTGTGGTATCGGTTTTTTCGGGATTGATATTTAATGCTTTATTTAAGGTGTCGCTCAGTATGGGAATGGAAATAGGTACAGGTGGGGCTAAGACTATAGGTAGCGTTGGATTCAAACTCCCTTTGTTCTTATGTTTCAATCTAAGTGGGCTATCTTGAATCATTAAATTTTCAGGAAGCTCTTGAATTGGAATTAAACAAAAGGCAATTTCTTCGCCTTTGTAAAAGGAAACCAATACTAAAGAGTCGGTTAAGCCTGCCGATACAATACCGCCGGAAAAATCGGTTTTTCGTTTTTCTTCATTCAGAAATACATTTTTCAAAATAAGATTGTTGGCACCACTCGCATCGCTCAACATCAACAATTCAAAACTTGAGGTAAAACCTACCGGAGTTTCATTGATGAATGGAGTGGAAGTGATTCGCTCAGGAGTACCCCCTTGGGGAGAAACGCGATAGATGTCAAAAAATCCATGTCGTGATGACCAGGTTGCTTTTTCTTCTGTTGTCGTATCGCGAGTAGATGCATAATAAATGAAAAGACCATCTGGCCCGTATATGGGCATTACATCTTCCCAACCATCTTGATTGACAGGACTACCTTGCAGGCTGCCCGCAGTTGAAACATACAAATCACTTTGGCCGTTTTTAACCGCCGAAAAAACCCAGGCCTTGCCATCCGGCGACCAACTCAGTGAAGAAAGATACTCAAAGCTTGGGCGTACCGGTATTTTTGTGCGTTTTCCACTCTCGACATTGAGGTTAAACACAAAGGGTAAACCCGATTGATACGTGAGTCCTGCCAACTGCGTGCCTGCAGAATTCCAGGAAAGGGCTAAAGGGGTAGAAGGTTCAAAGTGAATAAAATGATCGCCTTTGACCTGAACATTTAGCCAAACTTTTGTGTTCAAGTCGTAGACTTTTGTATATAGAAATCCTTTATGAAGAAGGGTAAGGCCAAGAAAATTTTTGGCGGGTGAAATAGCGTATGAAATTATTTTATCATCTCTGCCAATGTTTTTTAACTTGTAATCAAAAGGAAAATCCATTCTGGATTCATGTGCGATGGTTTCTTGTTGAATAATCCATTCCCTCCAACGCTCAGTTAATGTTTTTAAGGTAATGCCCAATACGGTAATCATTCCCGATTCAACCGACCGGGTTAGGCGTGTCATGTAAAACAGCTCCGACAATTTTTCTTTTCCGTAGTTGCTCACGATAAAATGCCAAATCGATTTTCTAACGATACGATGGGATAGAGATTTCCCTTCGATAGCAAGACTTAAAAGATCACTGTTCTTTAATCCCTGCAATTTTG
>JAYSVQ010000193.1:0-5923 GCA_043718485.1 Bacteroidota bacterium | reverse complement strand
CTCACCGGTCATTTTCATAAACGGATTTTTGTTATGGATTTATGCAAAGCAGCGCTGGTTAGGTAAACCCAATTTTTGGCTTTGGAATTTTGGTTTTCCGATTCTCATTTGGCTGCAAATTTTAAATTTCCCACCTCCGGCTATCGGTTTTGTAAGTGCGATTTTATTGACCGAAGCTTGGGCATTTTTGCGAGATGCCATCAGGGGAAAACGGCAAGAGGTTTGGCCTAATTTTACAAAGTTTATCGGTTTCACCTATCCCGTTTTTTTAGGATTACTCGGTGCCATACCCTTTGCCATTTTTTTTCAAACATTTGAAATTTCCAAGGCCATTCGTGAATTTAACGCACAGAGTGATTATTATCTTGGCTTGTTTTTCAATCTCAATTTGGCCTTAAAGTATTATTTGAGAATGGATTTTCTGATTGCAGCCCTAATCATTAAAGGCTTCGTTTTATTCCATAGAAAAAGATTGAGCCAACACGCAGAATGGATTTCGAAATTGTTTGCCTTTACAGATGTATTGCTGATATTAATGCTGACTTACCTCTTTTTTGCTTGTCAAATACCCAATCTCTTATTTTTTAGGTACCATAGCGGTTTGGTTCCCTTTTTCTGGATTGTTTTTTTATTTGACATCCTACTTTCATGCCTTGCGATTTCCTTTTTTGCAAAAAATAGAAAAAGAGGATTTGGCATATTAGCGGCGGTGTTATTTGCAAATTTAGCATTCACCCAGTTTCTCAATCCTGAAACCTTAAAGGGTCGTTTATATGAATTGACGCATCCCTACAAGGGTGCTTTAGATTTTTTCATCCCATGGGTAATTGAGCATTACGAGGATCCCTCATCTTTAATTATTGCAACCAATTACGAGGAAACCTGTTTAATGTATTACTTGAACGCAAAGGCAACGATTGGCTTTGCACGCAATAATATGGTTGCAGACCTTCGGCAACCTCATGACATTATTTTTTTTAGAATGCGTTGGACCCGTCCCAACAAGGACCCAAAATTGATTCGCGCGCTCATGGGAAATGGAAAATGGAAAGAAGTGTATTTGCCGGTTGTTGATTTGCCCTTTAATACGATTCCGGAACCTTTTGTTTTTAAAACAGACGAGGATTATTGGCATTATTTTAAAACACAGGAAAGCCATGACGAAATGAGGCAGGTTCAATTATTTGTAAGAGAGAATTGAATGTGAAAGTAAAATCTATCTTTGCCTAAGTTTTATGTCGCGCAAATTAATTCTTTATTTATTTTTTGCCTCTTTGGCCTCGGGTGTTAATATTCTATCCCAAATCATTACGCGTTGGCTATGTGAGAACCCTTTTCAATCCCTAAGTCACGGGTTTTGGAATGTATTCTTTTCACCCTTGCAAATTTCAGAGGATGCATTTTTGCTGATTTTAGAAATGGGCGTGGGAACTCTATCCGGATTAATTTTCAAGTACTTTCTGGATAAAAAATATGTCTTTCAACATGTGGCCGAGAATAGAAAAGCTGAAACAAAAACCTTTTTGGTCTATGCACTCATGGGCTTGGCGACCACTTTTATTTTTTGGGGAGTGGAATGGATTTTTAATGGATTCGGAGCCAAGTATTTGGGTGCCGCAATTGGCCTCGCTTTGGGTTATATCACCAAGTTTTTCTTAGACCAAACTTTTGTTTTTAAAAAGAGGGTTTGAATTTGATTAGGATTCTAATACTGCAATAATTTCCTCGATTTTGGGAGGTTGATCATATCGCTTAAGTAACCTGTGGTTTTTATTGTAAATCAATACGGTTGGAAATGCTTTAGCCTTTACGATAATATCAAAATTCATGAACCGGTCTTGAAGTAAAGTAATAAAGTTGAATTGACCCAATTCAAACTTGGCATTGAAAGCCTTTAATCCGGGTTTGCCCTGCGGGCTTAAAAAAAGAACATGGGTATTTTTAAATTTATCGGTATTCTCAATCACTCCTTTTACCAGCTTGTTACAATCATCGCAATTGATGTCTATATAAAAAATTACCACCGGAACATCCGCACGCAGGTTTTTCTTTGTAAAAGTTCTGCCATCTAAGCGTTCGCCGGTGAAATCAGGAATTGAATTGCCAAACAATCCTGAGAGGTAAAGACTTACCCCAACCAGCAAAATAAGGGGCAATAGGGCCAGAATAATTTTCCAGATTTGAGATTTCACTCGTGAAATATCGGAAATTTTGTTTTTTTATTCGAATTTTCAGCCACAGAATATTAAAACGATGAACCCAACCCTTCATAAGGCTATTTATAAATCCTCAGCGGGGTCGGGAAAAACCTATACCCTTGTTTTAGAGTGGCTCGCAATCGTTTTGCCCTATCCTGAGCGGTTTCGACAAGTATTGGCCATCACCTTTACCAATAAGGCAGCGCGAGAAATGCGTACCCGAATCTTGAAAGCATTATCTGAGCTTGCAGAGGGAAAAGCGATTGGAATTGAAAAAACACTTAACGAAAGAACAGGCCTGAGTTCTACCCTAATTCGGGAGAAAGCGAGCCAAACGCTGGCCTTGGTTTTACATCGTTTTGGGGAATTTTCAGTTTCTACCATCGATAGTTTTACCCATCGCTTGTTAAGAGCGTTCAGCAGGGAATTAGGCTTGCCCGATTCTTTTTCGGTTGAATTGGACCAGGAGGTGTTGATTAGTGAAATCACCGATCGCTTATTAGACAAAGTGGGAAGCGATACATACGTTACAGATATTCTTTCTAAGTTTATTGAATCGAGATTGGATGAAGAGTCGAATTGGAGAATCGAAAATGACTTAAAAGGAATTTCAGCATTGCTTTTTAAAGAAGATTCCATCGCAGCATTAAAGTCCATTGAAAATTTAGGGGAGGAAGATTTCAAGAAAATGATTCAGGTGCTAATCCAGAATAGAATTCATTTTGAAAAGGAAATTGAAAGTCTTGCAAGAAAATGTGTCTCCATTATCGAAAACGCAGGACTGTCTCCAGAATCATTTAGAGAAAAAAGCAGAGGAATTGGAGCCTTTTTTTACAAACTGGCCTCACCTTTGAGTAAAAGTTTAATTGAAAAGTATTTTGAGTACAAAATCATTCAATCCACACTTGAAAACGATGATTGGATTTCTGAAAAAGATAAAAAGTATAACGAGGTGATGCATGTCGTCGATTCCGGTTTGCGCAATGCTTTTCATGACCTTATGGCTGCATATAATAATGGGATTACGGATTACAATACGGCTTGTTTGATTTATAAAAATATCTATTCTCTAGCCGTGGTGAGCCAATTGGCCGGCCTTTTGCAAGCCTGGCGCGTGAGGGAATCTAGTTTGCACATATCTGATTTTAACAAGAAAATTGCTGAATTTGTATCTGAAGAAGACCCCGATTATTTGTATTGGCGATTAGGAGATCGGTATCGATTCTTTTTAATCGATGAATTTCAAGATACCTCACATCTTCAATGGTTCAACCTTTTTCCATTGTTTGAAAATTTGTTGGCCGGGTCAGACGAGGACTCTGCGCTCATTTTGGTTGGAGATTCAAAGCAAGCCATTTATAGGTGGCGAGCAGGAAATGTAGAATTATTAGAAAAAATTGCCCCTGATTCTTTGCAGGTTGAACCTTCTTTTTTAGATACCAATTATCGAAGTGGCGAGCATATCGTTACATTCAATAACCATTTTTTCAGTTGGGCGATTGAAAATCTGGTACCAGATGAGTGGTTAGGTGATATTTATAAAGGCCTTGAACAGAAAATTAAGCCGGGAATGGAAGGGCAGGGTTTTGTTAAATTGGAATTATTTGAAAAGGATAATTTCAAGGATTTGACTTTGAGCAAGACACTTGATACCCTATTAAAATGCAATGAAGATGGTTTTCGCAATAAGGACATAGCCATTTTGGTGAGAACAAATACTGAGGGTGCTGAAATTGCAAGACACTTATTCGAGCATAATGTGCCGGTGATTTCGCCTGATTCACTCATGTTGGATTCGGCGCCTGAAGTTCGATTTTTGTTAAGCTGTTTCCGCTATCTTTTGCAACCGCATGATGCGGTTGCCATTGCTGAAATTCAGGCCTTTTATTTTGGCTATATTCTCAAAAATGAAAATTTTGCTGAACAGATTAACCCTGAAAAAGGATTGTCTTTTTTGGAAAAAGAGGTAATCTCTCCAGAAAAATTGTTGCAACTACCCCTCTATGATTTAGCTCAGGAATTAATTCAGGTTTTTAAATTGGAAAGTGAAGGAGGAGCGTTTCTACTTCATTTTTTGAATGTTGTGCATGAATTTGAGAATAAAAAATTGCCGGATTTGTCTGCTTTTTTAGAATACTGGAACGAAGAAGGATGCAAAAAGTCTTTGGCTTTATCCGAAGACGAAGATGCGGTTCGAATCATGACCATTCATAAAGCAAAGGGATTGCAATTTCCGGTGGTATTGATTCCTCGCGCAAATTGGGCAATTGTGCCTAAGTCAGGTAGCCCCATTTGGGGGCGAACCCCTACTGCGATTGCAGGGGTTTCAGATACGTTTGTGTTGAATTTTAGTAAAGCATTAGGCAATTCATGGTTTGCAGATGAAATGCAATATGAAAACCAAATGAGTGTTCTGGATAATATAAACCTGCTTTATGTTGCGTTTACACGGGCAGAGAGTCGACTTTACATTTTTATTCCGAAACGTGAAAAGAAGAATGAGGAAATTAGATCTACTGACCAATTGTTACAGATTGGATTTGAGTCAGGCCTGAATTTGACTCATTTAAAGAACGAAGATTCTATTTTTTTCCTCGGCGAGGAATCTCTTCAGGTAAATGAGGAAAAATCAGAACAAATGGAAACTATCGTTGGATTTCCCTCCGTAAATTGGAAGGAATCGATTAGTATTCTTTCAACGCTGAGCGATAGCCAAAGAAAATACACATTTGACTATAAATTATGTCAAATTCTTAGCGTGCTAAGAAGAAAAGATGACTTGGTAAAAGAAATCGAAGCAGCATGGCTAAAAGGTCAAATCACTTCAAAGGAAAAAGAGGAAATTAATTTCTTCTTTTTGCAGGCATTTGAAGCGGGTACCTTAAACCCATTATTTGACGGGCGTTTGATTTTGAAACCGGAGTTAATACTTCCGGGTTTGTGGCCTGTGGTAGCTGATCGAATGGTCATAAGAGAAAGTGAGATTTCTCTTTATTTCATAAAAGAGGGAGATGAAGTTCAACCTGAAAAAGAACCCAGATACGATATTCTGAAAACGGAATTATCCAAGATTTACTCAAAAGACATAAATTTGGCCTCGATTAGGCTTGTAAAGGGTAAAATTTATTTCAAGGCTCTATAAAAAATGTAAGCCTAACTTAGGATTACAAAAGTGCCAAAATGCTTAAATTTCTTCATTCATTTACCTAAAAACCTCTAAATCGGGGCTTTTGTTAAATACGCAATTCTATAAATCCACATAAAAGCGTATGATTTTTAGTTACATAAAAACTTAATTTTCTCACGGTTTGGGAAAAAATGTTTTTTAGAGATTTATGGAAGTTCTTTTCCAGTTAATACATTCTTTGGCGAAAGAAGAGAAGCGATTGTATAATCTTCATGGCCGAAAAGGAAGATTTACATCTATTTACGACGGTTATGTTGCCTCAAAAAAGTATTCACGAGAATTAGATAAACTTATCTATTCAGGAGAATTTACGGGACTGAGCAGGGCATTTTATTCGATGCAAAAGAATGACTTGCTACAAGATATTTTGTCAGTTTTACTTGAGTATTCAAATTCTTCTGACCCTGCATTTAGACTCATTCGCACTAAGTCAAAAGCCGATATTTTAAAAAGTAAGAATTTCCCCGATTTAGCTTTTAGTTTTTATAAAGATGCATTGGATTGCGCAAGAAAAGTTGATAACCAAGTTGAAATTTTA
>JAYSVQ010000192.1:0-2074 GCA_043718485.1 Bacteroidota bacterium | reverse complement strand
AACCCGAATGGTGCGAGTTCTGCACGCTAAAACCTCTTGTTCAGGTGCAGATTTTGAGGTTCCAATAATGCCCAATTGAATGGTGTAATCTCCTGGATACATCCAACTGTGCGTCGTTTCCATTCCCTCTGCCGAGGCGCCATCCCCAAACTCCCAAAAGTATTGTGAAATATCTATTTCAGGCAAATTGGAACGAATGCCGCTGAAGCTTGCCTCCTTTTCCATTTCAACTACTTCGGGTCCTAAAATATAAGGTTGAACGTGGTCTTTAATTTCAACTACTGTTTCTGTGAAATTGAAAAAGGGAAACCCGCTTATGCTGTCAACTACATTTAATTTTACGTCATAATAACCAGGCCCGGGAAAACAATGGCCAACTTCTAAGCCACGTTTAAAAACGCCGTTGCCTAAATCCCACTCATAAACCAAGGTGCCTGAACTGCCATCTGCAGGGTCGTTGAGTTCAAGTGAATTGGTTTCGTAAACGATTACGCAATAATTATTTTCTTCCTGAGGGGTGCAATCAAATGCCGGGCGATCAATATAAATGGCATAAATATCATCATTGAATTTGCCACCGTTTCGGTTTGAAGAAAAGAAACCGGTTTTGCGGTCCTTCGCAAAGATTAATCCAAAATCATCGTAACTCGAATTGATAGGATAAGCTAAATTTCTGGGGTTACTCCATTTTCCGGCGGTTGGGTTTGCCACAAAAATATCGAGCTCACCCAATCCGGCTAATCCATCACTTGAAAAATATAGACTCCCATCAGGATGAACCCAAGGGAACATTTCATTGCCCGGCGTATTTACGCCCGGTCCCAAGTTCTCGGCTTCAGACCAGCCTTCTCCATTCTTCTGAATTCTGTACAAATCGGTTCCTCCCGAGCCTCCGGGGCGGTCAGACACGAAAATTAAATAATTACCGTCTGGCGTAATCGCAGGATGGCCTGAGGCATAACCCGGTAGGTTAAGCCCTAGGTCTTTTACATTTTTAAATTTATCCCCTTCCTTATCCGCAGAATAAATTTTTAGTTTTCTCAGGCGGTCACTATTGCCTTTCTCTTTTCCTTTTGAATTATTGCGGGTAAAGTAGATGGTATTTTCATCGGGACTAAAAGCAACCGGCCCTTCATTGAAACGCGTGTTGAGAGAAAAGGAAAAGGGTACAGGACGTTTCCAATCCTTTTTTCCGGGTTCAGTATAAAATAAATCGAGTAAAGGTTGGCCATTTACTTTTGATGTATACACCACACCTAAGTTGAATTTTCGGGAAGAGGAAAACACGATTCCCGAATTGTAAAACATGGGGCAGAAATCGGATTGGCCGGAATTAAAGGAGGCGATTTCAATTCTCATTTGGGCAGAATCTTGCAAAAGGGTTCCAAAGTTTCCTGCAGAGCGAACCATAGCCTCATATCGTGGATCATTTGCCATGCCTTGACCTGCTTTTTCAAACCAATATTTTGCCTCTTTGTAATTGGATTGGGCCATCAGGGTTTGTCCATATTGAAAAGCAGATTGTGGACTGAAATCAGCTGCCTCAGATGCATTTCTAAAACACCGTTCCGCCTCTTCATATTCGTTAATCTTTAAAAAAGTAGAACCCAGCTTTGACCATGCTTGAGTAATATTTTCTTTCCGTAAAGCCCATTCATAGTATTCAATGGCCTTTTGGTAGTCACCTCGTTCGTAATAACGGTCACCTTTTATTACCCATGGATTTTGCCCAAAAATGCCGGTTAGGCAAAGGGTAAGGAATAAAAAGAAAAATACTGTTCGTTTTATCAACGGGTTTTTCAGTGTAGGAAGGCAAAAATAAGGTTTTTACCCCATTTAAAAATAACGCGGGCTCATGATTTTCATCCCGTAGTTAAACTCGTAGCGGATAAAAAATTCATGGGTTCCCTGATTGTATGTTCTTAGCCGTGAAAATGTGTAATCGTAAGCATATCCAATCTGAAGTTGGGTGCTAATTTGAAACTGAAAGAGGCCGGAAAGGGCATCTCCAGTTCGGTAAGAAAGGCCAAACCAAAGTAAGTCCTTGAAAATCAGGTTAATATTTCCGTCAAAC
>JAYSVQ010000191.1:0-5968 GCA_043718485.1 Bacteroidota bacterium | reverse complement strand
TTTGAATATACAACTGCCGATCGGGCCGGAATTCAAGTCACACGAAAAGGAGGCAAACAAACAGAGTCAAATAAAATTAGTGGAGAGGTTACCCAATTCAAGGTAAAGTGGACTGATGATTGTGTAATGGAATTGACTTTTGTAAAGGCAAACATGCCGAATCGCCTAACTCAATTAGCAAAGGGAGGGAGAAACGTGATTGTTTATGACACGATTCTGATTACCAGTCAGGATTTTTATGAATTTAAGAGTACCCGGTTTGGAATAAAAAATTATGGCGCAGCCAACAAGATTCTCACCAAAGGGGAAAAGAAAAAAAGGCAAAAAGCGCTGGAAAAAAAGATTGCGAAAGATAGCTCAGATGCACAAAATTACCGGCAAATGATTGCCGATTCCATTGTAGGGGATTCATTAAAAAAAGTAAAAACGATTGCAGATGCCGAAAACGAAAAGCTCGCAAGAGAGGCTGATTTACGCAAAAAACAAGAAGAAAGTAAAAAAGAAGAAATAGCCCATATGCAAGGGCAACCTAAAAAGGAAGAAGCAGCTCCTGCAGTTGAAGATCCAAAAGAAAAGAAGAAATCGAAAAAAGAAGAAAAACCGGAAAAAGAAGCTGCTGAAAAACCCGCCAAACCTGAAAAGGAAAAACCTGAAAAGGAAAAACCCGAAAAGGAAAAACCGGCAAAAGAAAAATAATTATCTCAAAAATAAACCAGAGAAAACAGGAGGGTCAATTCCCTGGGTAACCTTCACTATATAATAACCAGATGAAAGACCGTCTCCCAGAGAAATTTTATATTCATTATCCCTAATTTTTTCTGAAATTGGACTTGCCATCCATTTTCCTTGACAGTCAATAATCTCAATTAAAGGGTTTGGGCCTTCACTTGAATTAGTTCTAATCATAAAAAAATCATGGGCAGGGTTTGGATACAAGATATTGGAGATTGAAGTCTCCAGAAAATTTAATTGCTCAATATTTGAGTAAAATTCTTGCCCGTTATTGTCAATGGCATGCGCACGAAAAAAGTGTGTACCCACCAAATGATTTTCCTGACAATGATAAACTGCTTCATCTGGAATAGGCTGAAACGAAACCAAAGACATAAATTCACCCGTTTCATTCCCATCTTGAATTTCAATCAACTGGGCCGCCTCTGGGTATTGAGAATGCAATTCGAGATTAACCTGACCGGGTTCATTTCCAAAGGCCGCAAGCAAATCTAAATCACCAATGGCCATGGGCTCATCGTCCATTATCTTATAAGTTGAATAAGAATGTTCATCTCCACCACAAGAATCAATGCTTTCAATGAGTAAACTAGCCGAGGGGTTTATCAAGCTCATATATATATATTCATCACTTTCAAGCACACCGTCGTCAGCAATTGAAAGGGTTATTGGAAATAAGGAACCCGCCCCTCCATCGTAATAACCAATCGGAATGGTGACGGTCGAAGTGTAACTATAATCAACCCCGCCACCGCTGGCAGAACCACCGGTAACGCTTACATCAACCGTTTGGGCAGTTTGAACATCTTCTACTACTCTGACTTTAGGAATATTCCCACCTGCTGCTTCGAAATCCTGGTAAAAAGTATCTTTAAATTCAACAAATGCTTTTAATGCCGGAATAACTTTAATGTCATCCAAAAAATTTCCAACGCTCAATCCCCCTGAAGCATACACGGCTTCAAATTCAAAGGCGTAGGGCCCATTTGAGGGCACAACATAGGTTCCGGAATAATAGGCCCACGCACTGGTGCCGGTTCCCATTCTTGCTTGTTCTACTCCCCCTAATAAAACCCTGCACGTGTCAATTCCAGACCGACCTCTATGCCAAAACGACCAGGTGAAACTTTCTCCTGCAATCATGCAAACGGTTTGACTTAATTTACTCGGTTGTGTTGCGTTCAATTCTGCAAATTGACTACCAGAATGTGAAGGAACACCCAGAAACCCGGAGCGCCATAATTCAATCAAGTTGTCGGTTGCTGAAGTTCCCCAACCCGGGACATTGTTTTCATTCGTTTGAATATAGGTCGTGGAACTATAGGGCGCTAAGGTAATATCAGGTTCTTCAAAACTAAAGTTTACAAAATGACGTGCGACTTGCGCGTTCAAAAACAAAGAAGGTAAGAGAATAAAGCCTCCAAGTAAAAAATAGCCCCCACATTTTTTAAATGCTCGTTTCATAATCAATAGGCAATTTGCCGAATGTATAGACCGATTAAATCATACAAACAGGTGAAATTTTAGTACTAACAAGTGTAAAATCACCCACTTGTTTTTTTCAATTGGCAAGCATGGACTTATCTTCGCAGAATGAAACGAAACATTTTAATTACCGGTGGGGCTGGCTTTATCGGCTCACATTTGGTTAGACTACTTGTAAACCGTTACCCTGAGTATCAGATTTTCAACTTAGACAAACTTACCTATGCCGGAAATCTTGAAAACTTAAGCGACGTTGAACAAGCCAAAAATTATTCTTTCATAAAAGGCGATATTTGTGATTTTGATTTGGTGAATCGCCTGTTCAAGGAGCAATCCATAGATGGTATTATTCATCTTGCAGCCGAAAGTCACGTTGACCGTAGCATTGCCTCCCCTATGGATTTTGTGCAAACCAATGTGGTTGGAACCGTTACTTTGCTCAATGTCGCCAAGGCCCACTGGGCAGGCAGAAAAGATGTACTGTTTTACCATGTTTCTACCGACGAAGTGTATGGTTCCCTTGGCAAATCAGGTTTTTTTGTTGAAAGTACCCCTTACGACCCGCAAAGTCCATATTCAGCATCAAAAGCTGCTTCCGACCATTTTGTAAGAGCATATGGGAATACTTTTCAACTCCCCTTCGTCATTTCAAATTGTTCAAATAATTATGGCTCTCATCAGTTTCCTGAAAAATTGATTCCTCTTTGTATTTCAAATATCCTCAAAGGAAAAAACTTGCCGGTTTATGGAAAAGGTGAAAACATTCGTGATTGGCTTTGGGTAAATGACCATGCCGCGGCAATTGATCAGATTTTTCACCAAAGTAAACCTGGAGAAACCTGGAATGTGGGTGGAATGAACGAATGGAAAAACATCGACCTCGTTCGCATGCTTTGTCAATTGATGGATGAAAAATTAGGGAATAAAAAAGGAACAAGCGAAGCCCTGATTACTTTTGTTTCAGACCGACCGGGTCATGACCAACGCTATGCCATTGATGCCTCAAAATTTAACCGAGAGTTGAATTGGAAACCCAGCTTGCAATTTGAAGAAGGGCTTTCAAAAACTATCGATTGGTACCTCAATAATGAAAAATGGATTAACCGGGTTACCTCAGGTGCCTATCAGGAATATTATGAAAAACAGTATGGGAATTAAATTGGCATTTCACCCTTTTTAAGGAAATGCTAATCCTACTGTGCATTCTTTTTACAACCCTGATGACGGCTTTTTTCAAAGAAGCTGAATCCAGAAAAATTTCTTTACACTGGGCCATTCCTATAAATTATTTAGTGTGCGCCTTGATTGGGTTTGCAATTGAACCTGAATCGCCTATTTCCTTACTCCAAAATGGAATTGATTTTCTATTCACCATATTTTTTGCTGGGATTTTATTTACATGCAATTTCTTTCTGCTGGGTTGGAATACCCGAAACAGCGGCTTAGCGAGTTCAGGGGTTTTGTCGAAAATGTCAATGGTAATACCCATTACTTTTTCCGCTATTTTTTATGCTGAGGCCTTCACGTTTTTTCATGTACTTTCTCTCGCCATGGCCATAGTGGCCGTTTTCTTAATCCATTTT
This sequence comes from Bacteroidota bacterium, assembly GCA_043718485.1. Taxonomy (GTDB): domain Bacteria; phylum Bacteroidota; class Bacteroidia; order J057; family JADKCL01; genus JAYSVQ01. The sequence continues at coordinate 2,168 of JAYSVQ010000191.1, read as the reverse complement.
CAAACCAAAAAAAAGGGTACAAATCTTTTTCATTTAAGTCTTTCCGGAATTTTACTTTTTGTGTGTACAGGAACAACAGACAGCTTATTCAAATTTGTCGGAATGGAATTTCCTCAGGTTACGGGGTGGTCCTTCTCAGTATTATGTTTTAGCACTGCCTTTCTTATTTCCATTCCATTTACAGTAGTCAAAAAAATTAAACCCAAAAAAGAAGATATTATGGGTGGAATTTTTCTCGGTTTTTTTAACTTCTTTGCACTGGTATGCTTTTTAGGAGCACTGAAATTATATTCCGGCCCTTTCTTGTTTCCTGTCAACCACACGGGCGTTCTAGTTTTTTCAAGCCTAATAGCGGTTGGCTTTTACAAAGAGAAGCTGAGTTTAATCAATTATGCCGGCTTGCTCCTTGCCACCATCTCAATTTTGATTTTGCTCTTCGCTGAGATATAATGGCGAGTCTTTTTACGATATCGAATGAGGTTTCAGCCGAGCTTAAGGAAAAATCTTCTCGATTTCTTGCTTTTGCTTACCCGATCCAAAACAGGGAAGCGATCGAAGAAAAACTAAAAGAAGTGAAAAAATCTTATTCTGATTCTCGCCATGTTTGCTACGGCTGGCGCTTGGGTGCTATGGGGCAATCCTCAAAAGCCTATGACGCAGGTGAACCTGCCCATTCAGCAGGAACCCCTATTTTAAATGAAATCCGCTCCCGCGAATTAAGTGATATTTTGGTGGTCGTCATTCGCTATTTCGGGGGCACAAAATTGGGCATTCCCGGTTTAATTGAAGCCTATGGTGCAGTAAGTGCCGCTGCTTTGAAAAAGGCAAATTTCATCGAAATTAAAGATTGGGCACCCATTTCGATTCGATTTCCTTATTCGAAGACAATTGAAGTGCGAACTTTTCTCCACCACCATCCTCCCCTTCAAATTCAGGAGGAGTTTGAAGCTGATTGTTATTTTACCCTTTGGTATGAAAGAGAAAAAATAGGTACCCTCAAGGAAAATTTCGAGGACTTTGGTATTTTAGATGAAAATTCGACCCAATGAGAAATATACTCCCCATCTTCCTTGTCTTCTTTTTCGTTGGGAAAATTGCCTTTTCTCAATCTGCAGTTTTGCATCCCATGCAACTCGTCTTCTCAAAGCTGCCTTCTGAAAAAGAACTCCTAGGAAAGATAAATGATATATTCCCGGATATTGAATCCAAAGCGACTGCATTGAAACTTGAATTTACGAAAACAAGCCCGGGCGGAAAACATTACCATTTTCTGCAAACCTACAAAGGCATTCCAATTGTGGATGCATATCTTCGGGCTAACCTAACCGAACAAAATGTATTGCATTTTTGTGTAAGCAACTTTTCAACTTTTAAAAATGGACCTGAACAATTTGAATCCATTGGCTTAGCGGCTGTAACGGCAAAGTTGACCTCAGCTTATGAAACGGAAGACCCATCCACCTACAATTTTTCGGTCAAAGAGGTCTGGTTTGAGCAAGACCAAAAACTTCATCCAGCCTATTTAATTGAAACGAATAATTTTATAAAATCAGAATATTGGGAAATTTGTTTGGACGCAAAAACTCTCAACGAATTTTTTCGCCGAGATCGCTCCATGTATTTTCAAGCGCCTCCCCCTCCCGATACAGTTAGGGCAAAAGTTTTTTTTCCGGACCCCGTCACACAAGGTTTAACTACCTATGGGTTTGACTACATTGACAATAATGATTTAGATTCCCCTTTTTTAAATGCTTGGCGAATCACTGTTATTTTACCTGATTTGGTAAGAGTTGGGGGCATTTTTTCACTCGATGGGCCCTATGCAAAAATCGTGAATTTTGAATCTCCGAATACTCCCACAACTACCAGCACCGATGGAAATTTTTTCTTTACCCGATCACAAGATAGCTTTGAAGACGTCAATGCATATTTTCATGTCGATTCCTTTCAACGTTATGTACAGTCTTTAGATTTCGATTCGCTCTACAATTCCCCAATCAATATTGATGCCCACGGGTTGAACGGAGCAGATAATTCCAAATTTGTTCCGAACGGAACGGCGTCTTTTCTTTCATTTGGGGAAGGTGGAGTGGATGATGCAGAAGATGGTGATGTAATCGTGCATGAATACACGCATGGCTTAAGTTATTCCGGTTCCCCGGGCTCTA
>JAYSVQ010000020.1:0-2845 GCA_043718485.1 Bacteroidota bacterium | reverse complement strand
TAAATTCTAATTGGGGCATTTTCTTGATGAAATGAAACTAAAAAAGGTAGATAATTTCTCTACTTAATGGGCTCAGGTTTCGGTGGTTTGTTTCTTTTTTCTTGTTTGCCGGAGGCGAAAACATTGGTAATCTCAACTGAAAGGGTGCGCATTCTGCTTCCGTCATAAATTTGTTTATCGCCAGGTGTTGGGTCGCTATCGATATTGGTAAGGCCTGCGTTAAAAAAGACACCGAAGCCAACCGAGCCATAACTGGTTGGCCAATCAAAAGAAACCCCTACCGGAAATGAAAAGTAGAGTTTGTTTATTTTTTGAGTGGCGGGTACATCAAGCCAACCTTTTGCACTGAATCGATACCCTGCGACGAACCCGATGGCAGGCGTAAAAAACCAAAATCTTGGTCCGGCCCGTAAATCATATTCAATTGCAGTAACTGCTGTATTGTTACCATCTCTAAAATCGGTCATGATGAGCGGAAATCCAGAACCCAGCGGTTTGGTCAAAAAATTAAGTCCGGTTTTAAATCCGCCTTTACTGAAAACGGCTTGATAAAAAACCCCAAGTCTTGCATTTGAAAACCAACCTTCAATTGTGGGCAGGTCTTTGGCATAAGAAAAACTATTGAAATCAGATGCAAACCTGAATCCGAAACCCCGTTGTGCGTTGAGGGAAAATATTACCCCCAAAAAAAGGGGAAACAAAAAGCATCGCTTTAAAATGGAAAAGGAAAGCGGAGCGGTTTTCATCATTTTATCAAATAGACAAAAAAAAAGGCAAAAAAAAAAGGCAAGCTTTTTACTCCTCGGCCAACATGCGCTTGCCAATCTGTATCATAAGTTGAAAAGCGGCCTCTTTTTCATTGGGAATATCTCCATCAAGAATCGCTTCACGAATGGCATTTTTTATATTTCCAACCATGCGTGAAGGGGGAATATGGAAATGCTCCATTATCATTTCACCGGTAACCGGAGGTTGCCAATTTCTGAGTTGGTCGCGTTCCTCAACATCTTTTATCTTCTTTTCAACTTTAATAAAATTTTGGCGATACCGCACTTGTTTGCCCTCATCTCGAGTGGTAATGTCTGCGCGGCAAAGGGTAAGCAGCTCATCGAGATAGTCACCTGCATCCACGATTAATCGGCGCAAGGCACTGTCTGTTACTTCATCATCAACCAAGGCGATGGGCCGTAAATGGAGTTTTACCATTTCTTGCACAAACTTCATTTTCCCATCAAGGGGCAGTTTCATTCGGGCAAAAAGTTTGGGAACCATTCTCGCACCCCTATCCTCGTGCCCGTGGAAAGTCCAACCCACTTTTTCATCGTAACGTTTAGTGGGCGGTTTTGCTATGTCGTGTAAAATGGCGGCCCAGCGCAACCACAAATCGTCGCTTTCTTCACAGAGATTATCGAGTACTTGCAAGGTGTGATAAAAATTATCTTTGTGACCTCTTCCATTCACATAATCAACACCTTGTAATCGATGCATCTCAGGAAAAATTATTTCCAACAATCCCGATGAGAAAAGCATTTTAAATCCGACTGAAGGCTTTGGCGACAATACAATTTTATTGACTTCATCGGTGATTCTCTCTTGTGAAACAATTTTTATTCGGTCTTTATTATCTGAGATACCTTTCCACGTTTTTTCTTCAATACGAAAACCCAATTGTGAAGCGAAGCGAATGCCACGCATCATGCGCAAAGGGTCATCGCTAAAAGTAATATTGGGGTCGGTGGGCGTTCGAATAAAACCATTTTCCAAATCGACTAAGCCATCAAAAGGGTCAATTACTTCGCCCCAAGATGCTTTGTTAATGGAAATGGATAAGGCGTTGATGGTAAAATCTCTTCTGATTTGATCATCTTCAAGGGTGCCCTCTTCAACTATGGGTTTTCGGGAATTGCTGCGATACGATTCTTTACGTGCCCCAACAAACTCAACCACAAAATCCTCATACTGCACCATTGCCGTGCGAAAATTCTCATACACCACCACGTCATGGATTCCGATTTTTTTTGCAAATGCTTTTGCCAAGTCTATGCCATGACCTTCGACAACGATATCTACATCTTTACAGGTTTTATTTAAGAAATAATCGCGCACAAATCCCCCGATGACAAATGCCTTAAGGCCAAGTTCATCTGCCACTGCACCGAGCAATGAAAACAAAGGGGATGATATCGCCTCAGGGCGTTTCATAGCGATTCAAAATTAAGGAGATATGAATTAATTGACGGCAATTGAGCCCAAGGTACCGAGGTAACCTGTGAGTAAATAAGCATAAATGCCCAATACAACGGTGAGTGTCGCTAAAATTCCAATGCCAACCGAGGGTAGCATGGCACGTTTTCCCAAATCCATGGTTGCGTTTGATTTTTCGAAAAACATGGCTACAATTACCCTGATATAATAATAAGCGCCCACGACTGAAGTGAGAATTCCAATAATCGCAAAACCGACCATGTTGGCGCGAATGACGGAAAGGAAAATAAAATATTTACCCATGAAACCTGCAAGCGGTGGAATTCCGGAAAGAGAAAACATGAAAATAGCGAGAGCGATGCCTAACCAAGGGTACTTAATTCCAAAACCCTTCCAGTTGTCAATTTCCACATCTGCATTTTGATTTTCAGCAATTGAAATAAGACCAAAGGCACCAATATTCATCAGGGTATAAACAAACATATAGAAAATGGCGGCGAGTAATCCTTCTTGTCCGCCACATAAAGCAAGCAACACATATCCAGAATGCGCAATGGAGGAGTATGCAAGCATTCGCTTTAAATTACTCTGTTGCACGGCAACCACGTTACCATAAATCATGGTCGCAAGTGCCACAACC
>JAYSVQ010000190.1:0-2085 GCA_043718485.1 Bacteroidota bacterium | reverse complement strand
TTGTAAAGAACCTGAGAATTGAAGGTGAATTGAACACCGTGGATTATCATGAAGGTGCAGCGTGCTTCGATGCCAATGGTAAAACGATTTACTTTACAAGAAACAATTACGAAAATGGAATGTATTCTCCAAGTTCAGAGGGTGTTGGTAGGTTAAATACCTTTTCAGCAAGTCTGAATGGAAGCTATGCTTCTGATGTAAAGTCGATGGTTTTTGGGGATGTTGAATATTCAACCGGCCAACCCTGCATGACGGCAAACGGAAGGGGAATGATTTTTTCTTCTGATATGCCGGGCGGCTACGGGGGTACTGATTTGTATTTCGTGAGAAGAGTGGGCATGACATGGAGTAAACCCATTAATTTAGGCAAATCGATTAATACTGCCGGAAACGAAATGTTTCCTTGGGAAGCTTCAAATGGAACCCTATTTTTTGCCTCAAACGGCCACAGGGGCCTGGGTGGATTGGATGTTTTTGCTGCTACAGGCGAGGGTGATCAATGGAATACTCCTGAGAATTTAGGTTTCCCCCTCAATTCATCTTTTGATGATTTTGGATTTGTATATGACGTTGAAGGCAAATCAGGATTCTTTTCCTCGAACCGTGATGGTGGAATGGGAGGAGATGATATTTATTCATTTGTAATGCAAGAGAAGCACCATATTCTGGTGAAAAATTCAGAAACAAACGAGGTGGTTGCCGGCGCAAAAGTTGAAATCAGAGTGGGCCCCCAGGTTATTGGCACCTATACAACCGGACCATCGGGCATGGTTTCTTTTTATCCGCTAGAGCGCGAACAATTTGAAGTATATATTACGGGTGAAGGATACGGAGAGCAAAATTTTGAATTGGCTCATTGGCAATTTGAAAATGCAGATCGCCAAACAGATGTGGCATTAGCCAAGGTAACTGTTGAGCCTCCGGCGCCACCTAAGGCCTTTGCTGATGCTGCCATAATTGATAATGATGTGGTTCTTCCCATTAGTTTTGTCCCTGCGCGTCAGGATTCCGGCAAAATTTTCTACACCATTTTTTATCCGGAGAATCTATATCAAATTGTGCCGACTTCCTTTTCTCACCTTGATGAGATTGTGGTATTTTTAAAGAGATACCCTTCGGCACACATTGAAATTAGGTCCCATTCAGATTCAAGAGGGGAGGAGCATCAGAATTTAATTCTCTCACGCCATCGTGCTGAAGAAGCGTATGAGTATGTAGTATCTAAAGGAATAAATCCCGGAAGGTTGGCTGCTACTTGGTTTGGCGAGGTGAATCCAATCAACCGATGCCATGATGGTATTGTGTGTTCAGAGAAAGAGTATGAAATGAATCGTCGTACAGAGTTTAAACTAATCGTACCTTCTTCAGACAATGAAATCGAAAAGGCGCATGCTGAGCATATTGGAATGACAGAATGGAGTGACGGCGGTGGCGCAGGATTAAACAAGTAATCAAGACCAATTGTACATAAAAAGCCGGAGCCCGTAAGCTCCGGTTTTTGTCGTTGAAATGACAATATTTCTCTGTATTTTCAGGTCACGTGTACAAGGGTCTAGATACATTTCGGTTTTTCGCATTTTTATTTGTATTCATTTGCCATCATGTTCAGGGTTTAGGCTTTCTGGGTGTAGAGGCCTTTTTTGTATTATCTGGTTTTTTGCTCACGCCTATACTTTTAAATATGAAGGAAAAGTTGCCGCCAGGTGCTTTTTTTCTTCGTTTTTATGGAAGAAGAAGCCTTAGGATTTTTCCGCTCTATTATTTTTTTCTTTTCAGTGTTGCACTTGCTGCGACCCTATGGGCAAGAAGCCCAAATTACCAAAGCGTACCTCAGGTTGAAGATTTTTGGATTCAATTGCCCTGGCTTCTGACCTATTCCTTTAATTTTTATCATGCATCTGTTTATTATCACCTTTCTGAATGGACGAGCCACTTTTGGTCACTATGCGTTGAAGAGCAATTTTATTTATTATGGCCGCTACTCATTTTTTTGATTCCAAAGAGAAACCTTAAATCAGGATTCCTGATTTTGATTTTAATCGGACCTGTAATTAGGAGCATAGTTGCGGTTGCTGCCTTTCTCCC
>JAYSVQ010000189.1:0-2085 GCA_043718485.1 Bacteroidota bacterium | reverse complement strand
TTTACCCCACATGCCGATAGATGGTAAAAAAATTATTGGTTATCGTGAAGCAATGGTTCTTCCGAAACAACCCACTAGCATGGTGGTTGTAGGCTCAGGCGCAATTGGTTCTGAGTTTGCGTATTTCTACAATGCGATTGGTTGTCAGGTTACCTTGGTTGAATTTATGGATCGCATTCTTCCCGTTGAGGATGAAGACGTAAGCCGTGCGATGGAAAAAAGCTTTTCAAAGCAAGGCATAAAGGTCATGACATCATCTGAAGTGACTGCGGTTGATACCAAAGGAAAAGGAATCGTAGCCACCGTAAAAACAAAATCCGGTGATATTAAATTAGAGGCTGATATTCTGCTTTCTGCAGTGGGTATTGTTTCTAATCTTGAAAATTTGGGACTTGAAGAATTGGGAATCAAAACTGAAAAAGGCAAAGTGGTAGTGAATGAATGGTATGAAACGAATATAAAAAACATTTATGCCATTGGGGATATTGTGCATGGCCCTGCCCTTGCGCACGTAGCCTCGCATGAGGCCTTAATCTGTGTCGAAAAAATGGCGAATCACCATAATCCTGAAGCAATGGACTATGGCAATTTACCTTCTTGCACTTACACAATGCCTGAAGTTGCCTCAGTAGGTATGACCGAAAAACAAGCCAAAGACGCAGGCTATGAAATTAAGGTTGGCAAATTTCCTTTTACTGCCTCAGGCAAGGCGAGTGCCGCAGGAAAAAAAGAAGGCTTTGTCAAAGTAATTTTTGATGCGAAATATGGAGAGTGGTTAGGCTGCCATATGATGGGCGCAGGCGTTACAGAATTGATTGCAGAAGCTGTGGTCGCACGTAAATTAGAAACAACAGGACAAGAAATTATTAAAGCCGTTCACCCCCACCCTACCCTTTCAGAAGCGGTAATGGAAGCGGTGGCTGATGCGTATGGTGAAGTAATTCATTTGTAATATTTTTCAAGCAAACGAAATTCAAAATCAAAGGATTTCTTTTCTTTTTCCTCTCTAGCTTTTTAATTGCATGCCTTTCGTATTTTCTGAAGAGGGACATCTTGCTCAATTCCTGATGCGTGAACCTTTTTTCTCGGGAGTAAAATAGAGGTGGCAAATCATTGTCCTTTCATTTCCCTATAACCTTTTTGGAGCCTTAAATTGTTAATTCCTTACCAAAAAGAGAGCTGAATTGTATAAATATTATTCGCCGCCAAAACCTATCAGGTTACCAAAAAAACCTTATCCCCTCAATTCATATAATAAAAACCATAACCCTACATTTTCAATATCCGGTGTCCGTTATTAAACAAAAATCAAGGTTCAGTTTGGTAAACATTTACCCAAAATGGCTTAAAAAGGTATTAAAACTAACTTAAATTACCTTTTTAAAAATTCCCCAAAACCTTTTCCTGAAATCCTTGTTTAGATTCCAGGTCCCAACATTAAACAAGATGAATTCTTTCACCATTTCGGATCTCCATCAATTTTCAGGTATAAAACCCCACACCATTCGGATGTGGGAACAACGGTTTAATGCCTTAAAACCAAATCGAAGCGCAGGAAATACAAGGTATTATGATGGTGAACAACTCAAACGTTTGTTAAACATTGTAAGTCTTCTAAAAGGAAAACATAAAGTCTCGGAATTATGCATGATGTCAAATGACCAACTCAATGCATTATTAAACGAAAGGTTAAATGACTCAACTCAAAATACAAATCAAAATGAATATTTTATTTCCCAGTTAATTTCATCTGCATTAGAATTTAACGAGTCAAAATTTGATAAGGTATTTTCAAATTCCATACTCAGAATTGGTTTAGCCGAATCTTACACTCAAATACTGTACCCTGTATTGTTAAGACTCGGGCAAATGTGGTCGAAAAACAGGTTGGCTCCAACGCAAGAGCACTTTATTTCACTTCTCATTCGAACAAAATTATTCGCTGCCATTGATGCATTGCCACCGGCTAAGGAGACAAAAAAAACTTGGTTACTGTTCCTACCTGAAAACGAATATCATGAAATTGGTTTATTGATGGCGCATTTTCTCATTCGGCAGGCAGGACACAAGGTAATTAATCTTGGA
>JAYSVQ010000188.1:0-2088 GCA_043718485.1 Bacteroidota bacterium | reverse complement strand
GACAACAAAAAGAAATGGCAGTCCCGGTGGCGCTTGCTCTTCCCGTTCGGCCAATTCGGTGAACATAGGTCTCGGGAATATTGGGTAATTCAAAATTGATGACAAAAGGCAGGGCTTCGATATCAATTCCCCTTGCGGCAATGTCGGTTGCTACTAAAACCCGGGATTTCCCTGATTTAAAATTTTTGAGGGCTTCTTGCCGTGCATTCTGAGATTTATTTCCGTGAATGGCTTCAGCTTTTAAGCCCGCCTGAACCAAAGATTTCACTAATTTATTCGCACCGTGTTTGGTTCTGGTAAACACCAGGGCATTTTCTAAATGATATTGGTCGAGTATATGTAGAAGCAAATCTCTTTTTGCCTTTGCATGCACAAAATACAATTCCTGATCGATTAACTCTGCGGTTGAAACACCCGGAGTCACCTCAACGCGTTCAGGTGCGTGAAGAAAAGTGTTGGCTAAAGTAGTAACCTCATTTGCCATCGTTGCAGAGAATAAAAGATTCTGACGCCGCAATGGCAATTTTGCGATGACCTTTTTTACGTCATGCACAAAACCCATATCTAACATTCGATCGGCCTCATCTAAAACAAAGACCTCAACCTCATTCAATTTCACAAAGCCTTGTCCCATTAAATCTAATAAGCGCCCCGGTGTAGCGACTAAAATATCGAGGCCTCTGTGAAGCGCAGCTTCTTGTGGACGTTGAGGAACCCCTCCATAAATTACGGCAAAACGCAGATCGGCATGCCGACCATATGCTGAAAAACTTTCTGCGACTTGAATGGCCAGCTCTCTTGTGGGAGTTAACACCAACGCCTTTATGAGTTTGCTGCGGGTTCCCGTTTTCTGAACCTTGTTGTAAAGGGTTTGAATAATCGGAATTGCAAAAGCTGCCGTTTTTCCGGTTCCCGTTTGGGCACAGGCCATGAGGTCTTTGCCTTTTAACACGATGGGAATTGCTTTCTCTTGAATCGGTGTGGGGCTACTGTAACCCTCTTCTTCAATGGCCTGTAAAATAGGTTGAATGAGGCCTAAATCCTGAAATAACATAGATGAAATTTTCTGCTTCCGGAATGGCTCTGAATAAATACAGCAGAGAAATACGGAATTATTATGGCGCTAAATTAAGAAAAAGCACGGTATAAACCTAAAAGAGGGTTTTTACCGTGCTAAATCATGTATTGGAACCTTATTCCCTATTTGACTATTCTTCTTTTCAGAAAATTAATTCACCATATTTCCTTTTCTCACCCATCTTTTACCAACGCTTTCTACGATTACAAAAATTGAATTCGTGCTGGAATTTACAAGGGGAGGAACCGGAAGGAAATTTACCCCAGTGGTGGCGTTGGTCTCACTTTTTGCCAATACTTTTCCATTGAAATCGAGGATGCTAATGGTTAAATGGGTTTCCTTTTCCAGATAAATTTTAAGTATAGAAGTGGCATCAATTGGATTAGGATACAAATCCATTATACCTTCTTCAGCCTGCCCAATATTTACAAACTTAGGTGAATAGTATTCGACTTTTCCGCTTTTATCTGTAATCGCCATTCGATACCATGATTCGCCTTTGATTGGGGTTTTATCTGAAACTTCATACACTTCAAATCCGGAACCTGAATTTCTAGGATTGAGCGTTAAAAAATGAAGAAAGTCTTTTCCATTCGCTGAGCGTTCAACATCATAGGTTTTGACTGAAGATTCATTGGCCATCAGCCATTGCAGGAGTACCTCATTGTTTCCGTTTACCATGGCGGTAAAGTCCATCAATTCGATAGCAAGGGTGAAATTTCCGGGAACCAATTCACCACTTGGCAATTGGGTAGCAAAATATAGGCTGGGGCCAACTGCAAAGAATACTTTTTCTAGTTGTGTCGGGGTTAATCCACCTGTGCCTGTACCCACAAATATTTTTCCGGCTGTTCCTGTAGTCCCATCATAAGCACCTTGCCATCCGCTAATAATTAATTTTTTGTTGGCAGCCCACGATGCGCCGCTGCTGTTTGCAAAGCTTACCGTATGCACACCAGAACCTAATGTGATTCGTGAAGAATCGCTCACGGTAAGTACACCACTGCCGG
>JAYSVQ010000187.1:0-5989 GCA_043718485.1 Bacteroidota bacterium | reverse complement strand
AGGCAAGTAAAGTGACGTTTTTAGTCATAAACAAATGAACAACTATTAGGAAATAAATATAACAAATTTTACCTGCTTTTTTGTGAGAAATAAATTGTTTGCAGCGTTACCAGGTTCATTCAGATGGACATGTACAATTCACAAGCACTATGAAGGGGTTTATTCGCTATTTTTGATTAACCACCCATTTCCATTCCTATCCCGCCAGGGCGGGCAGGGCACCCCAGTGTGAGGGTGAGTTCTAGAGAATGGGAAACCCGTCGTAGCAGGCAAGTGTGTATGATTGTTGCCGGTGGCTGAGCCACTCGAAGCCACCAACAAAAAGTCTGAACTATGATTTGTGCCAGCCCGATGTAGTGGATAAGTGAAACAAAAAAATTGCAAGTAAATTAAGGTTAAGCAACAATTAATATTAAAAAAACTTGGTGAATTGGGTTACCTTTATAAAATCTTCTATTTTTTTTACAACTAACCACCTTTCTCTGCCTTTCAATGACAAGCGTTCGCCTTTCAAATGATTTTATTCTGCTTCCTCCTTTAGCCCGCTTCCATTTTTGAGAATGGATTAGGAATGGGTTACACATACATTTCCTATTTTTATTAAAAAACATGAAAAATTTTATTTTTACATTTCTGGCCTTTATTATTTGTACAACTGTAAAGTCGCAATTTCCGATTGATGCCACAACAACTTGTGGTAATCAAGTCTCCGTTCCTGTTCCTGATGCTTATGGCCAAACCATCACGCTATTGTATTCCCCGCTTTACCCGTTTGCCGTTCACGGAAATGCTTACGCTACTTCTACCGGAATCAGTTATACACCCAATGCAGGTTTCAGTGGAATTGAACGCATTACCGTTTTGTATCCTATTACCGTTCCGAATTTTGTTGACACACTCGTCATTTCAATCGAAGTTACCTGCTTCGGACCCTCAGGTCAATCGCCTACAAATTTGGCGATATTAATTTCAGATTCTCTTTTACTGGAAATGGGTGACCTTACTTGTAGCCCTTGCCATGGAAAGAAATTTAAAGACAAGATTAAAAAGGCAAATGAAAAATTAACTCTTTTTAGAGATGGCCTTTCAGGTTGTCACCACTCTGAGCCATCCAATGATTTCCTTGGTCATCCGATTAAGGCCTCTGATGTCTTAAAAAAATTAAAAGATGCTGCACAAGAGCTGGGTGACGCTAAAAAAGAAGCGATAAAAGCAAACCAGCCATCATTGACTTCTGAGATTGATGGACTTTTAGTCCGTATGGTTGAAATCGCAAAGGTCCTTGCAAAAGGTGCAAAATTTTCAGCCGGTGAAAAACAGGTTCGTGGTGGACTTGGCAATTCGGGATGTGGGGGTTGCAATCCATTTGCAGGAGATGCAAATTTTTCTTGGGCTAGCCTTCAAAATTCAGCAGAAAAGAAAATAGATAAATACAATAAGGCTTTTGAGGATTGGGCGGGTGAAGAATGTTCTTATTATGATGGTTCATGCGGAGCGCCATTCTCATGCAGTAATCCAAATTTCAAAAAAGAGAAAGCCATTGAGGAAACAACTACAATGAATCCCATCACTAAGCTCTCTATTTATCCAAATCCCTTTATAGATGAAACCACCATGGAATTTTCAACTGTACAAACACAAAGGCTAACCCTTACAATATTTAATGTATTGGGAACTGAAGTTTCAAACCTTTTCGAAGGGACATTGGAATCAGGGAAAACGCAGAAAATCATTTTCAATCCAGAAAACTTGGCTCCCGGGCTTTATTTCGCCAGACTCTTTACCGACGCAGGCGAGGTAAGATTTGAAAAACTGATTCTGCAACGCTAACAAGCCTTCGTTTCAGAATTTTGAAATGATTCTAGAACACATTATTAATAAAAACCCTGCCGAAAGTCAGGGTTTTTAAACCATTAACATTTCAATCAAGCCTTTTTAGCCCTTTTTCAAAGCGGCTATCTTTATTTCTTTCTCTATTCCAGTCCTTGTATTATCCCAAACCGCATTAATATTCAATCCCCTTAAAAACTAAAACGCAGCCCTTAGCCTTGGAAATGCCCTAATATTCGGCTCAAACAGCAATCTGCCGGATAAATTTTGAGCCTCATCACAAAAACAGCCACAAAAAGCCCTCTTTTAACCTAAATTTGAACCTCAATTTTTATCCTTTTTCCCTTCCCACACAATGAAAGTCGTTACCCGATACGCTCCTTCCCCAACCGGCCCTCAACACATCGGCGGATTAAGAACTGCCCTTTATGGTTTTCTCTTTGCCAAACAAAATGGAGGGGAATTCATTTTAAGAATCGAAGACACAGACCAAAATCGCTTCGTGCCCGGTGCCGAAGAATTTATTATTGAAGCATGTAATTGGGCAGGCATTACTTTTACCCAAGGGGTACACATTGGGGGGCCTCACACCCCTTACCGCCAAAGTGAGCGAAAAGAAATGTATAAAAAATATACAGATTTATTGCTCCAAAAAGGCGAAGCCTATTACGCTTTCGATACGCCCGAAGAAATCGAAGAAATGAAAGAGAAGTTGGCGGCAAGTGGAATCAAATCGCCTCAATACAATTACATCACACGCGCTACCATGAAAAATAGCCTCACCCTGCCCGAAGAGGAGGTGAAGCGCAGATTAGATGCAGGCGAGCCCTATGTGATTAGACTGAAAGTGCCCAGAAAAGAAGAGGTGCGCTTTGAAGATTTAATTAGAGGATGGGTAAATATTCATACCAGCCATGTCGATGATAAAGTGCTGTTAAAAAGTGACGGAATGCCAACCTATCACCTCGCAAACGTAGTTGACGACCATGAAATGCAGGTTACGCACGTCATTCGCGGCGAGGAATGGTTACCCTCTACCCCCTTGCACGTTTTATTGTATCGTGCATTCGGTTGGGAAGATACGATGCCTAAATTCTCGCACCTTCCCTTGCTCTTGAATCCTGACAATTCAAAAATGAGCAAGCGAAACGCAGATAAATTTGGTATTTATATTCTTCCCCTCAATTGGAAAGATGAGGCTTCAGGTGAAACCTGGCAAGGTTACCGCGAAGCGGGCTATCTGCCCGATGCCTTTATCAACTTCCTTGCCCTTATGGGTTGGAATCAGGGAAATGATGTTGAAATAATGAGCATGGATGAAATGATCAAGCTCTTCTCCCTTGACCGCGTCAATAAATCGGGAGCCAAATTCGACATGGAAAAGTTGAAGCACTTTAATCAGCTTTACATCCGCAATAAGTCAGATGAGGAATTACTTACCCTTGCCAAACCTTTCTTTGATACAGCCGGAAAATCCAATCATTCCCACGCTTACCTCACCAAAGTAATTTCACTTTTAAAAGATAGGGTAACATTTGTGCGTGAGTTTGAAGAACTTTCAGACTATTTCTACAATCCACCCAAAGTCTATGACGAAACCCTCAAGGCTAAAGCATGGAATCAGGAATCAGCGGCACTCCTATTAGGCCTCGAAAAAATTTGGCAAACCCAAACCGATTGGAATAACACAGCTCTTGAACAATCTTTTAAATCGTTCCTGGAAGCCCAAGCCCAAAAACCCGGTAAGTTATTGCCTGCGATTCGCCTTGCACTCACCGGAACTGCCTTCGGACCCGGTGTATTTGATATTGCTGAGATGATTGGAAAAGAAAACGTGGTCTCACGTTTTCAGAACATCCAAAAGCTTCTCACTCACGCGTAAGTACGTTCAAGCGCTTTCTCATGTGAGGAATCTCAATTACCTTTACCCTTAACCCAAAAGATTCAAACCCGTATACAATCAAAATTTTAACTGTGGCATCATCTTTTAGCCGATATATCAACTATTTACGAGAGGCTTTTTACAATCCGGTTCACCTTATTGGACTCGGTATTGCTTCCCTGGTTACCATTGCTTTGGGCACATTTTTGTTCATGACGATGAACATTAGCCCTATTTTTCTGGGATTTGCCCTCGTAGGAATAGAGTTTTTATATTTAGGATTTGCCTCAAGAAACGAGCGGTTTATGCGTGCCGTAAATAGCAGGTATGCCAACGAAATTGAGTCATTTGAAAAAGCAAAATCCGTTACACAATACTTTAATCAACTCTCAGCCCCACGCCAAAGAAGGTTTGAGCATTTCAAAACCATGCTCAATGATGTGAAAGAGGATTACGCTCGCATACATGACGAATATCCTGATGTAATAAACAAGTTTATTGCCAAAGTCTCTAATTTACAACTCACCTATTCCCGTTTGCTTTTCATGCAAGACCGATTTCCCGCCTATCTTGAAAATGAAAATCCCGATACCATTAAGGCCCAAATCGACGAACTCAAAAATGAAATGGCCGCTGATAGCCCTAAGTTGAAAGACATTAAAATGAAGCGCGTTAAATTGATGGAAAAACGCATTCACGCTTATGGCAAAGCAATGGAGAATAAGGAAATTGTCAGCGCACAATTGCAAACCATGGAGGAAATGGTTCAATACATAAAAGACCAACCTGTCGCACTCAAAAATCTGGATGGCGAAACCTCTATCATCGACAACATTTTGGCCGAAACCGAAAACATGGAAAGCACCATCTCTGATTTGGAAGCGGTTATGAACTCAAACGATATTCCCTCTATTGGTGATTACGGCGACATGGGCCTCGAAGACCTTAGCACAAGCGGCGAAGAGGCAGTGAAAAGTTAAGTGCACTTTTTCCCAACTTTTAGATGGGCTTTACTTTTTTTAACTCAATTAGAATATGGAAGGATAAATACAAAAATAGTATCCATCACCATGAGAAGTTAAATACCTTAGAATAAATGAAAGCTAAGTTTATATAATTCTAAAAATTATCCAACCAGAAACAGTCTAAACACAATTTGCTTTGATGATGGAAAGATTTCTTGTTGAAGCATCAACCATCGTTTTTGAAATTTGATAATTTCTATATCGCGCTGTATGGCTCATGTCGTGCAAATGTTCATACTCAGCACCAAATTTTGTTCGTGAATAAACCAAATTAATGGTTTCTCTATGCTTGTTGCTCTTTGAAGGACCAAGACTATTGAAATAGGTATGGAAGCTCTCTCCAGGTTTGCCAAAAAGTTTTGAATGAACGAAATGTAAGGCTGCATAAAATGCAGTTGTTACTACCCAATCATTGAAACCGCCTTCCCGATTCAGTTTCTCGCATAATGCAGCATTATGCTCAGCGTGGGCCTTGCTCACTCGACTTACCTTTAAATGATATGTGCTTTAATGCAAAACCCTCTGAATTAATAAGGCCGAAATCCAAGTCCCCACTAGAACACATGATAAATGTGCAATTAAAATTGTCTGTTTTCAGAGATTTCTCAAGTTCATGCTTTTCATTATAAAACTTCGTGAATTCTGGACTCGCATATTTTAACTCATCGATTACGCATAGAACTTCAAAATCAAAGGGTGATATGATCTTTAACAGAGCAGAGTCAATGTTAATTCCACTTTTATTCAATAGCTCAAATAATTTAACCGTTGCATCTGATGTTTTCGCCATATTCTCGCTCAAAACAGTTCTCAAATGAGAGAACAATTTATTGCCTGATTCAACCCCTAGATTGTAAATATCGAAAAGCTGATCAATGGTAACATCGATTTTATCATTGGCCGCACCCGGCAAAGGTTTCCCTTCTAGGCTTAAGCCATCTTTTTTCCATGCAGATATTTTATCCTGAATTCGGTCCATAATAGAAGGAATTTATTTTTAATGCAATTTAACCTACAAAGCTTCTATCCAAAAAGTGCCTATTTAGCCATCTTAATCAAACAATCCTCCTTGAAAACACAAGTCCAAAACGAAAGGTTTTTTGAATAATCAAAATTAAAGAAAAAAAATTTAATGGTTAAAACCAATATTTTACCTTTAAACAATCGAGCGATTTCCCTCACCCCATTCGGAAAAGGGAGAATATTCACATAAATTCGGGTTTCTAAGTGCCCAATGGCAAGAAAATCCCTC
>JAYSVQ010000186.1:0-6008 GCA_043718485.1 Bacteroidota bacterium | reverse complement strand
TTTCAGTAATTCCGGATTCGCATAAATTCCCAGATGGTAAAGTGCAACAAAGTTTTTTTGAGAGGCAATACTCATAAAAGGCAAAACCTGCTATTTTTCAAGCTATTTCCCCTACATTTGCCTTGGAAATGATACATTTGAATTCCCTCAAACTACCGGTACTGTATTTGGAGAATCCTAAAAATAACCACACGCTTTTCTTTCCCTTTTATGGGATGCTGATTCTTGTAGCGGTACTTTATTTTGTAGAACCAAAACCCAATAGTACACCTGCTTTTTCCATTACAAGTGAAGTGCTGGAGGATTCTGTTTTTAAAGTGAAATTAGCTTTTGTTGGCGATATCATGAGCCATTTGCCAGTTATTAATGGATTTCAGATATCTAAAGATTCATTTGATTTTCGTCCCGGTTTTGAAAGGATTCAGAAAGCCTTACAATCCGCAGATTGGACATTTGGAAATTTTGAAACCGTATGTGGTGGAAGCAAATTGGGTTATCACGGTTATCCTGCATTCAATGCACCCGATGATTATTTAGACGGATTAAAATGGGCCGGATTTGATTTCTTGGCAACCACCAATAATCACTCCCTCGATAGAGGTTGGGACGGATTAAAACGAACCTACCAAATGCTCGACTCCTTACATATCGAGCACACCGGTACTTTTCTTTCTCCATCTGATCGGGATTCCATTCGTATGGTAGATTTAAATGGATTGAAGTTGGCAGTTGTAGGCTACTCTTACGGCACAAACGGAATGCCTATTCCTGCCGGTAAACCTTGGTGCATTAATTTGATGGATTCAACCCTAATCGAGAAAGACATTAAGGCAGCAAAAACACAAGGCGCGGATTTAGTCCTGGCTTATTTTCATTGGGGCGAAGAATACCAAAGAGTGCCCAACTCCGTCCAAAAGAGATTCGCAGACTGGAGCATTCATTGCGGTGCAGATTTGGTAATCGCTTGCCATCCCCATGTGATTCAACCGGTCGAGTTTTATAAAACCGAAAATGCAACCTTAGATTCCGGTCTTATCGCTTGGTCGCTCGGCAATTTTTTTTCAAACCAAGTACAACGCTATTGTGATGCAGGCGTCATATTGTTTGTAGAATTAAGCCGTCATAAAGCCAACAAAAACACATGGATTTCTGATGTAAGTTACTTGCCTACCTGGGTCTATCGGTCCTATAATCCACTTGAAAAGAAGCACTATATTTTCCCCGCCGAAGTAGGAACCACAGATAGTTTTCCTTCTTTTTTTACACCCGAGTGCAAACAAAAAATCACCGAATCCTATTCCGATACCAAACTAAAAATGGCAGAGCGAAACCAAGGCCGCCTACGTCTCTTGAAAATGTCTGATTTCTGAAACCCCTATTTCTTCGAATACCGAATCAAAACGATGCCAATGGCAAAAAATAAAAGATTCGGGTACCAAACCGCAAGCCAGGTCGGCAGTTTATTGCCCATTAAACTTTCACCAACTACGATTAAAACCACAAATACAAAGCTGATAACCAAACCTAGGCCCAATTGCAAGGCCGTTCCCCCTCTCGATTTGTGTGTGGAAACGGCAAAGCCAATCAAGGTTAAAACAATCGCAGAAAAAGGATATGCATACCGGCGGTACTTTTCCAATACCAGTTCGCCTAAAATATCACTTCCTCTAATTTTCTCTGCTTCGATATAAGATTCAAGTTCCCCAATCGTCATCGACTCGGGGTGAATGTCTTTAACATTGATATCGGTCGGCTTTAGAAAAAAGGTAGTATCAATTCTCGGACGAAAATGAATCCGTTCTTTGTTGCCATCAAATTCCCTGCATAAACACGAGTGTAATTCCCAAAGTTCTTTTTCATCATTCCAGTTGACCTTTTCGCAATTTACCTTCGAGACAAGGT
The DNA here is from genome assembly GCA_043718485.1 of Bacteroidota bacterium. Taxonomy (GTDB): domain Bacteria; phylum Bacteroidota; class Bacteroidia; order J057; family JADKCL01; genus JAYSVQ01. The sequence goes on along the minus strand of JAYSVQ010000186.1, from coordinate 4,106 downwards.
CACCTTGTCTCAATTTCTCCATCGAGAAAATGTAACCTTCTTTAATGATTTGATTAAAAGAGAAAAAATAAACAAAAGTTTCAGCTCCATCGGTTTTGTCAACCGATACTTTCCGGTGAATATTCACATCTTTATAGGGTTTTTCTCCCCCCATGTATTTGCTGTCAAATTCTTTTATTCCCGTGTCTGCCTTTGGAACCAAATACGCTTTCAAATAAAAAATCATTCCCGTAATCAGTATCGCAGATACGAGATAGGGAATGAGCAATCGGTAATAACTGATGCCGGAAGAAAGAACCGGAATGATTTCTGTGTTTTGCGCAAGACGGGAAGTAAAAAAGATTACCGCCAGAAATACACAAAGCGGACTAATCAAGTTCCCGAAAAAGAAAATGAAATTCAAATAGTAATCAAAGAGCAAAGCTGAAAAAGGCGGCTTGTAAAAAATAAAGTCATCCAGCTTTTCAGAAACATCGATGGTAATGATTATGATACAGAAAATCCCGAGTATGAAGAAAAAGGTTCCGATGAACCTTTTTACTATGTACCAATCCAGAATTTTTACCATTTTTTAGCTTCCCTCAAAGGTAGCCCAAAATTGGGGGATTTGAAAAAAGGGATTCATGCCAAACGAGCAAGCCCCTTGCTTATTGGGAGAATCAGGAGGTTTAAATTTTTTGGCTTACTTTTTTTACCATTTCGGTTTTCCATTGATAAAAGTCGCCCTCAATTATATGCTTTCTCGCCTCCCGTACCAACCATAAATAGAAACTCAGGTTGTGTAAAGTCGCTAAAATCAAGCCCAGCATTTCTGAAGAGCGAAAGAGATGGTGTAAATAAGCGAGGCTGTTTTCCTTGTCAATTGGGTCATCGCTTTCCGGGTCAGGTGATTCAAAGCAATCTTTGTATTTCGCATTTTTCAGGTTGCGAATGCCTTGACGGGTAAAAATTAAACCGTGGCGCGCATTTCGGGTAGGCATCACGCAATCAAACATGTCAATGCCTAAACTAATGCACTCCAATATATTTTCGGGCGTACCCACACCCATTAAATACCTCGGCTTGTGTTCTGGTAATTGTTCGGTTACGAGTTGCGTCATTTCATACATCTCCGCTGCGGGCTCACCCACACTCAATCCCCCAATTGCATTTCCTTCAAAATCTAAATCCGCAATTGTTTTTGCCGATTCAAGTCTTAAATCTTTAAATGTGCTGCCCTGTACAATCGGAAATAAGGTTTGTTCATAACCATATAAAGCCTCGGTTTCTGAAAATTTATCCTTGCTGCGTTTTGCCCAACGGTGCGTTAAGCCCATCGATTGCTTTGCATATTCATATTCACATGGCCAGGGCGTGCATTCGTCTAACACCATCATAATGTCGCTACCGATAATGCGCTGAATTTCTACTACCTTTTCAGGTGAGAAAAAGTGTTTAGAGCCATCGATGTGACTTTTAAAAGTTACACCTTGTTCAGCTAATTTTCGTTGGGCCGATAGGCTGTACACTTGAAAACCACCACTGTCAGTGAGAAGCGCCCGATCCCAATTCATGAATTTTTTCAATCCACCGGCTTTATGTAAAATCTCTGTGCCCGGTCTTAAAAATAAATGATAGGTATTTCCCAAAATAATGGGGGCATCAATTTTCTCTTTCAGATTGCCTTGTTCCATTCCCTTTACAGTACCCAAAGTGCCCACCGGCATAAAAATTGGAGTTTCAAAGGTCTGATTAGCCGTTTCTAAAACGCCCGCTCTCGCTTTACTCAATGGGTCATTTTTCTGGATGTCAAACTTCATGAATGCCAAAGGTAAGGCGTGGAGCGCAGGAATTTTTCTTTATGTAGGTTTATTAAAATGAAAGAAAAGAATGGAAACATAGATGCGTTTAGAATAATAACTATTTTTTCTTGCTGCCAAATTTGTTTTCGGTTCCGCTCAAAAGTCTTTTCATGTTTTCCCTGTGCGTGAATAGAATTAATAAAAACATGACAACACCCGATAAAAGATAACTGGGCTTTACCACAGGGTTGAAGAAATAGGTGAATAGCGGAAAGGTCGCCGTTCCCAATATCGAGCCTAAACTAACATAACGGGTAATCAACAATACGAGGATAAAAACAAGCGCACAAGCCAAACAAGCCAAGGGATCGACCACCAACATAGCACCTAAAAGTGAGTTTATCCCTTTTCCGCCTTTAAACCCGTAGAGTAAAGGCCAAATGTGCCCGATTACTGCGGCCAATCCGGTAAGCGTGCATTGAAATGGAACTTCCATTTCAGAAAACCAATGCCTTTGTTCCGGGAAAAAATATAAAAATAAATAAGGGAGCAATGCAGCAATCGAGCCTTTGGCGATATCCAACACTTGGGTTACGATTCCGGCGCCCAGGCCAAAAGTCCGGAACATGTTGGTGCTGCCTGCATTTCCGCTTCCAAATCCTCTAATATCACGTTTGTAAAATCTCGTGCTGATTTCGATTGCGGGATTAATACATCCCAAAAGATAAGCTATGAATAGGAGAGGAAGAAAAAGCACGGCTCAATTTACATAAATTCAACCTATTCTTTATCGAATGGGTTACCGAATACAAAAAGATAAAAATTGAAAAGAAATTAGATTTTTTATAATGCAGAATTAATTTAGTAAAGACCTATTTGTCTGCCTCGCCCATTACAGGGTCCATCGAACCAATCAATACCACCGTATCGGCAATCATACTGCCTTGCATTATGTTTTCTAATCCTTGCAGGTTTGAAAAAGAAGGCGAATTGATTTTTAATCGCAGCGGTGAACCTGTTCCGTCAGAAATAAAATGAAATCCGATTTCCCCTTTGGGGGCCTCAATGGCAGAATAAACTTCTGCGCCATTTGGTGGACAAACACCCACATCTGTCATCATGAAATCATGTATCAAACCTTCCATGGAATAATACATTTCACTTTTTCCTTTATAGGTTTTCTTCGCATCGTTTGCGCGAATCGGTCCAGTCGGAATATTAACCAACAATTGGTCGAGCATGCGTATGCTCTGATCCATCTCATCAATCCTAACCATGAAACGGGCCAGGCAATCTCCCTCATCTCTTATAATAATATCCCAGTCTAATTTGTCATAAAGCAAATAGGGCTCAAAATCTCTGATGTCATGTGCCACACCCGAGGCGCGTAACACCGGGCCGGTAAGGCCCAAATTAATCGCATCTTCTTTGCTTATATAGCCAACACCGTCAATTCTTTTTATAAAAATCGGATTTTTCAGTAGCATTCCCTTCCAACCTTTCAATTCACCCTTGAAATGGTTCAACCATTTTTTAAGCTGAGCAATGGCCTCATCGCTCACATCAAATTGCAAGCCACCAATTCGGCTATGACTAACGGTGAAACGCACACCGGCAAACTTGTCAAAAATATCATATATTGTTTCACGCTCTCTGAATGTCCACATAAACATCGAGATGGCGCCCGAGTCCATCACCATCGTTCCCATCCAAAGCAAGTGGGCAGAAATTCTGGCCAATTCACAAGCAATCGTGCGCAAGTGTTGAGCCCGTTGCGGAACTTCAATGCCAACTAATTTTTCTGCGGCAAGACAAAATCCCACGTTGGTAGAGTAGGGAGAAAGGTAATCCATGCGGTCGGTATAAGGCATGAATTCCTGATAGGTTTTATTCTCAGCAATTTTTTCAATTCCCCGATGCAGGTAGCCTAAATCAACTACACATTTGCGAATTTTCTCGCCATCGAGTTTCAGCACACAACGCAACACCCCGTGCGTCGCCGGATGTTGGGGCCCAAGGTTAAGCACCATTTCCGTTCCCAAGGGATCAGGATTGACTTCAACATCGGTGTGTTTATCCTCTAACCTTTTGTAGATGGCTTGTTGATGTTTTGGAAAAGAGAGAGGCTGAAAATCCTCTTTTGAAATAGGTGTACCGGTTTGGGTCATTTTCTGAATTCCTGAAGGTAAATAGAAAGGAAATAAAACAGGGGCTAAAATAGGAAATTAGCACGAATAATGAATTTCAAATCCACTCAATTCTTTCGGTAGCGTGCTTTTGATATTTATACCCTAAAAAGCCCCAATAAAAAACGAGGATAAAAAC
>JAYSVQ010000185.1:0-6014 GCA_043718485.1 Bacteroidota bacterium | reverse complement strand
ATCGCTGCGTCGGCGACATAGCCTGAAAATTTGGCAAAGTCATCGTTGAAAAGGGCAAGCTCGATTGAACCGCTCAAGTCTTCGAGAATAAAAGTGCCGTAACGCGTTCCCTTTTTGGTGGTTCCCAATTTTACGCGGGTAACAATGCCCGCCAATTTCACCTCACGGTTTTTAAAGTCCTCGATTTGCACGGTGTTGCAAGTTTTTAATGCATGCATGTGCATCTTAAACTCATCGAGCGGATGTCCGGAAATGTAAAAGCCAATCACCTGTTTTTCAAAATTCAGTTTTTGCATCAGCGACCACTCCTCCGTTTCGGGAACCTTGGGCTCGCGCTCATAATTACTTCCGGTGCTGTTTCCTGCACCAAAAAGCGTCGCCTGATTCGAGGCCTTTTCGGCCTGTATTTTATTGCCGAAGGCCAATGCCTTTTCAATCAATAGTTGGCCGGTGTCAGTAATTCCGAATAGTTGCGCCCTGTGCTTTACGCTCAATGTATCTAAAGCACCGGCATAAGCCAATGCCTCTAATGCATTTTTCTTTAACACCCCTTGGGGAATGCGTATGGTGAAATCAAAAAGGGAATTGAATGGACCGGCTTTTTTTCGTTCAGAAATAATGCCTTCGCTTACTCCCTCGCCCACCCCTTTTATGGCAGAAAGTCCAAAGCGTATTTTTCCATTCGCATTCACCGAAAAATTATTGCCTGATTCATTTACATCGGGTTGCAAAACCTCGATGCCCATGCGACGGCATTCTTCGGTGAAAAAATTTATCTTAGTGATGTCTGAATTATTGTGCGTGAGCACCGCAGACATATAATCGGCAGGGAAATTGGCTTTGAGATAAGAGGTTTGAAAAGCAACTACAGAATATGCGGCGGAGTGGGAACGGTTGAATCCATATTCTGCAAACCGCTCCATGATATCGAAAATCTCATTCGCTTTATCCGCTTCAATTTGATTTATTTTCTTTGCGCCCTCCACAAATTTCACCCGCTCTTTTGCCATCTTTTCTTTGTCTTTCTTACCCATCGCGCGCCTGAGCATATCGGCACCTCCCAAAGAATATCCGGCTACGATTTGTGCAGTGAGCATAATCTGCTCCTGATAAACCATAATGCCGTGCGTATTCTTCAGCAAATCTTCAATGAGGGGATGCGGGTATTCTGTTTTTTCCCTGCCCTGCTTTCGGGCAATAAACTGGGGAATAAAATCCATCGGTCCCGGGCGATACAAGGCATTCATCGCAATCAAATCTTCCATGCTGGTCGGTTTCAATTCTTTGAGGTACTTGCGCATACCGTCTGACTCGAATTGAAAAGTGCCGATGGTCTCTGCCTTTTGATACAATTCAAAAGTTTTGAGGTCATCTAAGGGAATGGTATCGAGGTCGATTTCAACCTGATGATTTTCTTTAATTAATTGAATGGCAGTATTGAGAATGGATAAGGTCTTAAGGCCCAAAAAATCCATCTTCAACATTCCGGCATCCTCAATTACCTTTCCATCAAATTGGGTAACATATAAGTTTGAATCTTTTGCGGTACAAACCGGAATGTAATCTGTTATATCACCGGGCGCAATAATTACCCCTGCCGCATGTATTCCGGTATTTCGTACCGAACCCTCCAAGACCAAAGCCGACTCGAGCACACGGGCACGTAAATCTGAGCCTTTAGAAATTTCTTTGAGCTCAGGCACTTCAGCAAAAGCTTGCTCAAGGGAAATGCCGGCACGCTCAGGCACCAACTTTGCGAGCGCAAGCGCCTCAGGAAGGGGCAACTCAAGGGCACGGGCTACATCGCGAATGCTCAACTTCGCCGCCATGGAACCGTAGGTTACAATTTGTGCAACCTTTTCTTTGCCGTATTTTTCAACCACATAATCGATTACTTTTTGCCGGCCTTCATCGTCAAAGTCGGTATCGATATCGGGCATGGATGCCCGCTCAGGATTGAGGAATCTTTCAAAAAGTAATTGGTAGCGAATGGGGTCGATATTGGTAATGCCAATGCAATAGGCAACCACACTGCCTGCCGCAGAACCTCTGCCCGGACCAACTAAAACGCCAAGGTTTCTGCCGGCTGCAATAAAATCAGATACAATTAGAAAGTACCCGGCAAAGCCCATCGTTTTAATCGTAAACAACTCGTGCTTGATACGTTCTTCGATTTCAGATGTAATTTCTGAATACCGCTTTCGCGCGCCCTCTAGGGTTAAATGGGCCAAATATTCATCTGAATCTGAAAATCCTTGAGGAAAAGGGAAATTGGGCAAAAGAATGTCACGCTTGAGGGTGGGTGCCTCAATGCTGTCTGCAATCATCAATGTGTTTTCTATCGCTTCGGGAACATCGCTAAACAATTCGGACATCTCCTCAGCGGTCTTGAAATAAAACTGATCATTGGGAAAACCAAACCTATAACCTTTTCCATCTCCGATGGGTGTGCTTTTTACATCTCCTGTATTGATGCACAACAAAATATCATGCGCAAAAAAATCTGCTTGATTAATGTAATGGGAATCATTGGTAGCAATGATGGGAACATTGTATTTCTTAGACCATTTCATCAGCGATGCATTCACCAACTCCTGCTCAGGCAAATTGTGTCGCTGCAATTCTATGTAATAGTCCTTTCCAAATAGATCAAGCCACCATTTAAATACTTTCTCACCATCTTCCTCTCCCTGATTCAAAATCGTTTGAGGCACTTCAGCACCGAGGCAACAGGTGGTGGCGATGAGTCCGTCTTTATATTTCAGTAAAATCTCTTTATCAATTCGGGGCCATTTGCTGTACATGCCTTCGAGAAAACCAATCGAACAGAGTTTGGATAGATTCTTATAGCCCTCTTGATTTTTGGCAAGCAGCAACTGATGGTATCGCTTATCTAAATTCTCTTTTGTAAATTGTTTTTTGTGGCGGTCATGTACCAAATAAAACTCACAACCTACAATGGGTTTTATGCCCTGTTTATTTGCCTCAGCCACAAATTTGAAAGCCCCAAACATATTTCCGTGGTCGGTTATTGCAACCGCCGGCATTTGATCTTCTTTTGCCTTTTTCATTAGGCGATCAATCTTGGCAGCCCCATCGAGCAGGCTGAATTCAGTATGGGTATGAAGGTGAACGAAAGCGGACATGGGCAGAAAGTGGAACTTCAAAGATATCCCCTTTAGGCCATGCTTTTAGGTTTAGGATTTCCACATCGAGGGAAATGCTGACTTCAGGATTTAAAGGGCTGTAGTTGCTTGTTTTTGTGGGGATTATGGAATGAGTTGCTTTTCACCTGCCTTTGATTGGCTCGGAAAAAGAATCGGGCTTGCCGGAAAAGACGAGGCCCATGGTTGAAGTTAAGCGGCTTGTTTCAATGTTTCGGCAAAGCCGCATTCGATGGGGTTGATTTGGTTTGAAAAAGAATAGAAAAGTGTGGAGACAAAATTAGGATGCATCCTCCATCGACAATTTTGAAGGATCGCCTCGGTTGTCCCAAAAGGTTAAAAGAACAATTGTTTCAGCATCTAGGGGGTAAAAAAGAGAAACTTCGGGTACAACCACACATCGTCTAATCTCTTTTCTATGGCTACTTGATTCATAGAGTTCCGGATTGGTTCTGAGAAAATGCAGTACCTCGTCAACTCGGTTTATAAAATCCCTCGTTTTCATTTCTGAAGAATGGGTTTGTAAAAAATGAACCAAGGTTTCATAGGTCTGGCAGGCCCTTTCTGTCCAGACCTCTGTGAATGTCATTTTAAAAGCCGTATTTTTTCTTGATACTTTCTTTTACTTCCTGAGTTGACAATACCTTTCCATTCTTATAATCCTCTAGGCCTTTTTCAATACTTTTCTTAGCCTCAGGTGTAAGGTCATCCCAAAAATCAGGACTTTCTTTAATAATGGATTCAACTCGGTTCAGTATTCTAGTATCCTGAACTTTCAGCAACCATTCAATCAACCATAATTTTTTTCCTTGAATATCCATTATCAAATGTAGAAAATTCACCTAATAATTTCAAGGTGTATTTGGCTTTGTAGCACCTTTCAGCGTATCATGATAAACGAAAGCAGACATGGGCAGAAAGTGGAACTTCAAAGATATCCCCTTTAGGCCATGCTTTTAGTCTGTGATTTCCACAAGAAAAGCCCAAGAGTCGGTTTAAGAAGAATAAAGCGTAGTGCCTTGTTTCTGTGGGATTTAGGGGTAGGGAGTTAGAATTTGAGTCACGGCGAATGCACTATATCGTGGTTTTTCTCTCGGTAGCTGAGAGCAACCGCATTTCCACTTTGACTAACACCACTTTGTTTTTTTTCTCTATTCATGACACAGGCTAAAGCCAGTGTCTATTCAAATTGGAAGCAATATTTCATTCTTCTAGGTGGCTGAGGCATTCGAAGCCACCGCACTGGCCTTCTTTAGCGCTTTCGCATTCCGCTTTCGCTTAGAAATGATTACCCGTAGGGCAATTATTTCTCTACAACTAGTTTCTTCACCAACACCCGTTCCCCTGCGGTAACTTTTACCCAATAGAGCCCTGCAGCCAAAGCAGATACATCTACTTTGTGGTGATGCAGGGTTTGGACTTGCGTCACATTTTGATTTAATACTTGTTGCCCTGTGGGATTTAGAATTGTGATTTCTATTGCCGATGGGGATTGTAATTCCAAGTCGATTTGGAGCTGGTTGCTAATTCAATTATCAAAACAAGCAAAATCTCTATCGAACAAATCACCAAAAATCTCAACCATTTCAGACCTACAAGGAAAACTTAAAATTATCTAAGTTTAAGAATCCTTTCAACCTGAATAGATTTTAAACTGGACACACGTAAGAAATAGATACCTGAGGATAAATGGGAAACCTTTTCCTCAAATAAAAAAGTATTAAAAACAGTTTCTGGACATCTTTCCATAAGTACCCTACCCAGATTATCAACTAATGAAATACAAAGTTGTGTTTCATAAGGAACCGTAACAGAAAACACCAAATCATCCTCAACTGGATTTCCAAAAACCCTTATCTCAATAAGTTTACTGGAATCACCAAAACAAGTTTCAGCTCGATTATCAAATGTAAGCAATGATATATATGAAAGGTCTCGGTCATTATTTATCTTAAAATCTCTGCCGCCAATTAAGAAATTGTCGCACATATTAGCTCCGCACATAATTGGACTTGAAATGGTATCTAATACACGCTTCCAAGAAAAATTTGAGTATTCAGCAATAAATCTTGAATCCGTTCCATTTTCAGTAAAATCCCCATAAATGACAAATCTATTTTGGGAACAAACCCCACCATTTACTAAACCAATATTACTTGGAAAAAAACTAGAGTCAACAAAACAAAACTCTTCCCAATTGTCACCATTCCAAGATGCAATCTGATTCCCTGGATTTCTAGCATCATCTTCTTTCGAAAAATGGCCCATTACCACCAACTTCCCCTCAAAAACTTCCAAATCACTTACACCAGACCAAAAGCCAAATAAGCCCTCCCCAACGGAAACCCATTCATTCCCATCAAAATAAAGAATATCACCACCCGGATCCAGATTACCTCCAACATAATAGCGATCCTTGTATTTGCAAATACTATTAACAAATCTATTTTGTAGATTAGGGAAATCAAATACACTTGACCAATTCACACCGTTCCACCTTGCCAGAGAATTGAATGGTTGATTTCCAATTGAATCAAAAATGCCACCAACGATTAAATCGTTATTATCTGGAAGCAAATCCATCACTAATCCCGAAATTCCTGGGTCAAAATTAAATACTGAATCATTTCTCCATTTTCTTAAGCAACTTTCTCCGTAACCACCAAACAATACATCGTTCTTAAATCTTGTAATTACCCTCACATCCAGGTCCCTTAATTCTGAAATTTCGCTCCATATGCTATTTTTAAATAAAAAAACTCTCTTTTGTAAGGCATTATTTGTTCCACTAAAAAAAATAATTCCTGTAAACTCATCGTAGTAGATTGTTCTGACCTCAAACAAGTCTTT
>JAYSVQ010000184.1:0-2101 GCA_043718485.1 Bacteroidota bacterium | reverse complement strand
CTCTTGTTGCATCTCTTGACCCTGTAATTCGGGTGTTTCCCTGATATTCAAAATAATCCTTCATTACATTCCATGCGAGTTCGTGGGTAAATTCAAACCGCTGAATTAAGCCCTGCTCTTCTCATTCATTTAATCCTTTATCCTCATTAATTTTTACCGCTTGCTCTAGCAGGTCAAAACCTTTTAGGAAATTGTTAAATCGAGGTTTCTACCTGATATTTTCTTCCTTGTTCATAAATGACAAGCTGAATGTAAGTGATTTTTTGGTTTAATTTATTCAGAAACTGGCCTATCACATCTTTTTGTACTGCATACCCACAAGTTCAAACCGCAGGGTATCGCGAAAGGCACGAATGGGAGAATCTTCATTTAAGGGATTTGAAGGCCGTTTTCCGCTTTGAATCAATTGTAGTTGGGGAAAGGCTTGGCCGGGTAAGGTTGGGGTTCTGATTTCGCTCGTCCATGTATAGGCTTTTTCTTCATGAAATCCGGGAAAGAACATTCCTTCATTTGAAAAGCCGGCAAGTGTATCCAATAACACAGAGAATTTACCTTCGGGCAGACCGATTAGGGTCATTTGATTTTCGGTAATACCCTGGCTGGTGAAACCATTGTCGAGGCGAATGCCATAATTGTCTTTTTCAAATGCAAAGAGGGTTGGCGCTGGCAACTCACCGAATGCACCATAATAGCCGAGGTTACGGTTAAAAGCCTGTACAAACCAATCCCCTTCGATTTCTGCAAATAGGGCCGCACCCATGACTACTCCACAGCCGTGGCAAGATTCCCATCCGCCTTCTGATCGGCGAGGCGATTCTGTTATCAAAAATTTGTTCTTAGTTCCCTCTACTTCAAATTCCAACACCTTTACTGCACGCGTAAAGACCTCTCCATTTGGGCCAGCGACTTCGCCAAAGGCTTTTTCATCTGAGGGGAGGCACATCCATTTAGAGCATTCCAAATTGTTGTCATATAGCCCATAAACCACGGCCATAGCTTTGGGAATGCTGAATTCGCCTTGAATATATTTGTTGTTATTTTTTGCGCCCAGCTCAGTTACATAATCTTTTGTAGGTTGGGAAAACAATTGCGCCGGTGAGGAAATGCTGTCTATTGTGTCTTTGTCGGACAAGGAGGGAACCCCACTATTTGAGTCTGGTTGACATGCCTGTAAGCAAAAAAAAGCAAAGGCATACAGGAAAAGAAGCAGAATAAGCAGATTGCGAAATTTCATTCTATGCAAAAGTAACCTAAGGGTGCCTTGCTAATACCCACATTTTCAACGCCTTTGCTTTTAGTTGTGCTAATCTGGATACATTCCCATTTCTTAATATGCATAGGCCGCAAGGCTATTTATTAATTTGCCTGCTCATGGCCTATCTCTGGTTTAAATCCCTCCACATTATTGGTTTTGTAACCTGGTTTGCCGGGCTGTTCTACCTCGTGCGCCTATTTGTCTATCATGCCGAGGCCAAGGAGAAAGGGGGAACCGCTTTGGATGTTTTGCATCCTCAATATTCCCTGATGGAGTGGCGCTTGTATTACATCATCACTTGGCCTGGAATGTTGATTACCCTGATTTTTGGGACTGCCATGGTGGTCTTGAATCCCGCAATTCTCACACAATGGTTGCTCATTAAGATTGCACTCGTTTTTGGCCTTGTGCTGTATCATATCTATTGCAGGACTCTTTTGATTGCATTTTCAAAGTCTGAAAACACCCCCAGCAATTCAATATTGCGCCTTTATAATGAAGTGCCAACCTTGCTGTTGGTTGCAATCGTTTTGTTGGCGGTAATGAAAAATAGCTTGAATGCGGTTACAGCGTTTGGTTTACTCGCCGGACTCATGGTAATACTTATGTTGGGAATTAAAATTTATAAAAGGATGAGGAATTAATGGATAATGGATAATTGATAATTGATAATGATTAGTGATATGCGTTGATGGAATATTATGGGAGGGGAATTTGCATGTCTTGTTTATCTAAGCGATTAAAAAATACTGCCGTATTAGACTTATTTAAAAAATCCTTCGATTTTAAGCCAATCCGATTACCTTTGCCTTACCTAAACGATGTCCGGATTTCTATTTCAGAATG
>JAYSVQ010000183.1:0-2103 GCA_043718485.1 Bacteroidota bacterium | reverse complement strand
GAATGAAAAATTCGGAAACCTGTTCGCGTTCGGTATACATTCTAAAGGTAAGGTTGCCCGATGGACTAAAAAATGCAAAAAACGTTGCTCAATTTCACGGTTTGGGTGTCTGAAAAATGGGCAAATGGGCAAATGGGCAATGAAGGCGAAGCCTTCCAAAGAGCTTATTGCACAGGCATCGCCTGTGTTGCCCTTTGCCCATTTGAAAGGCTTCGCCTTCATTGGCTAATGGTAATCATGCCCACAGACGGGAGCAACCTTTTTGGAGGCTTTGTAATTGAGATATTGAGCACCTGCGATGGTCAGGCCGCCCAATGGTGCGAGAAAATATTCCATCCAATGAATATGCACGGGCCAAAGATGGGGGAAAAGGATGAGAAAAGCACCGATGGATAGCAATCCAAGCGGCCAAAGTCCGGGGTCATGCTTCAAATATCCGCGAATCAGGAAATAATACCCGATGGCAAGACTGGACAGGATGACAACCGCTTCAAAAAATGGAGAATTGAGGAATCCGCTGCCCATAGCGGGCAATGCTGCAAGAAATAAAGGCATCACGCTGCAATGAACGGCACAGGCAAAGCCCATAAACATGCCTAATTTTTGCGTTTTTTCACTTTTAATTGCCGGATTTGCCAATATGCTCATAAAATTATCCTCGATTTCGTCACGATTTATGCAACACTGTTGCAAATATAGGGAATATGAAACAATGTTGCAAAAAGGATTTTGAAGAAATCGGAATTATTTTTCCAAATCAGGCAGGCACTCAAATTTTTTAGAAAAATTCGAAAACCCTTGGTACTTTTTTCAAGTAAATAAAGTATTTTTGCTATGTGATAGGTACTATTAACTTTTATTAAAGAGATCACGCTTATGAAACCCAAAAAATTGCCAACTATTAATCTCACAGGAGTATTAATAGGAAATGACAAAACCGGATACACGGCATTCTTTAAAGAAATCCCGTTTGTCACCGCTGAAGGAAGTACAGTGACTGAAGCTGAAAATAACCTCATTGAAACTGTAATGTTTACATTTGAAACAATGTCTGAGATTGCAGAAGAAGAAAAAGTGATCCCAGATACAAATGACTACCGACAATTCAGCAAAACCTTAACATTTGCCTAATGAAGATTGAGCATTTTAAAATTCATCTGGAGGCAAATCACTGCCATTTGCATAAATCTAAGCCCCGGGAAAATGGAAATTCTTTTTTTTTCCGAAGAGATGATGATCATAAAATGGGGCATGGAGCCTTTTCAAAAGACGGTGACACCCTATCCGATTATAGTGTTTGTACTATCTGCCATACGCTCAACATTCCAGTTCCGGAAAGTGTGCAACAGGCCAATAAAAATCTAACCCAAATCAAAACCAGATTGAAAAATGGTGATTTAGGTTAAATTAATACACAAGTGGAAACGGAGGCTATACCGATTTTGAACCATTTCTTGGAGTTAAAATATGGTATAAACTTCACCATCCTTTCGGCTATCGCTCAGGACATCATATAGGTTTACCGAATCAAAAATCCGGAAACCTGTTTGTGTTCAGTATATTTCCATAAGTAACCTCCGTTTCTATTTAATTCCCTTAAAAGTTATATTATTCCCTTTTTGTCGCCTTAATTGCGACGGTTTGATTTGCGAATCAAAAAATATCCTTATTTTTATGGCCTATATGAAATTGATCCCGGAATATTTTATGAGTAAATCAATATTGCAGTTTCTTGGTCTGCTTTTATTTGTAGCGGTTATATCTGCTTGCAACACAACTAAACCGGACACTGACCCGGTTGACCTTAAACCCCCGGTTATCAATATGAAAGCCCCCGCTATGCTGCCTGCGGGTTCCTATACCACCCTCACTTCACTCGACAGTATCCCGATTGAGTTGGAACTTTCTGATAATTATGGCCTGGAACAATACATCATCACTGTGACTTATGTGCCGGAGTTGTATTACCTCAAAACCTACACCGATCCCATGGAAAAAACCTATTTCGGTGGACTTGGAGGTGCAAAGGAAGCCGTGGCCATACCGCTTCTCAGGGTGGATTGGGATCCATCTTGCGGGCCTTATGAGTTCAGGGTCAAGGTG
>JAYSVQ010000182.1:0-2107 GCA_043718485.1 Bacteroidota bacterium | reverse complement strand
TATGTCAGCTTACACATACGACGTTACGATTATCGGTTCCGGACCTGGAGGCTATGTTGCCGCAATCAGGGCTGCACAATTAGGGTTCAAAACCGCTATTATTGAGCGTTACCCTGCCTTAGGTGGTACGTGTTTGAACGTAGGATGCATTCCTTCAAAAGCCCTTTTGGATTCGAGCCATCATTTTCACGATGCGCAACACAAGTTTAAGGAACATGGAATTGAGGCTAAAGGCATTCAGTTAAACATGATACAGATGATTTCGAGAAAGGATAGCGTTGTAAAAGCAACCACCGACGGGGTAGCTTTTTTAATGAAAAAGAATAAAATAGATGTGTTTATCGGACACGGAAGTTTTGAAGACGCGCATACGATTAACATCGAAAAAGAAGGCGGAAAAAAAGAAAAAATCACAAGTGATAAAGTCATCATTGCAACGGGTTCAAAACCAAGTTCGATTCCTGGGGTTAGCATTGACAAGAAAAGAATTATTACATCAACAGAGGGCCTAACGCTTACTGAATTGCCAAAAACCATGATCATTATTGGTGCAGGTGTAATCGGATTAGAAATGGGCTCAGTATTTGCCCGATTAGGTACAAAGGTGCAAGTCATTGAATACACCAATGCCTGTTTAAATGGTATGGATTCAACACTCGGCAAAGAAATTCAAAAACCATTGAAGCGAGACCTTGGATTCGAATTTTTCTTCTCTCACAAGGTAACCAGTGCAAAAGCAGATAAATCAACTGTCGAAGTAAAGGCTACGGCGCCCGATGGAAAAGAAGTAACTTTTAATGCAGATTACTGCCTTGTAGCGGTGGGCAGAAAACCCTATACAGATAAATTGGGCTTGGAAAAAATTGGACTCAAAACAGATGAAAGAGGCAGAATTCCGATTGACGGGCAATTACAAACAAGCGTTCCGGGCATCTATGCAATAGGTGATGTAATTAAAGGGGCTATGTTGGCCCACAAAGCAAGTGAGGAAGGTGTTTTTGTTGCTGAAGTCATGGCGGGCCAACATCCACATATTAATTATCGTTCAATACCAAACGTAGTGTATACTTGGCCTGAAGTTGCAGGAACAGGCTATACAGAAGAAGAATTGAAGGCCGAAGGCATTCCGTATAAACTCGGAAATTTTCCCTTTAGGGCGAGTGGTAGAGCACGAGCGAGTATGGACGCTGACTATGGTTTCGTGAAAATATTGGCGCACAAAGAAACAGACGAAATGTTGGGTATGCATATCATTGGACCAAGAGCCGCAGATATGATTATGGAGGGGGTAATGGGTCTTGAGTTTCGTGCTTCTGCAGAAGACATAGCCATTTTTTCACACCCTCATCCTACTTTTAGTGAATCGATTAAAGAGGCAGCCCTCGATGCAACCGCAAAGCGCGCATTGCACATGTAAACCTGAATTATTTTTTCTTTCTTTTTTCCACCATTCCGTCAATCCAATCCTCATCGGTAATGGATTCGAATTTTCCCATGCTAATCATAAATTTTTCAAGTGAATGGAAATCTCCGTCAGGAATTCGAAAAAGTGCGGCTGCTAAATTCACGAAATTCTGATAAGAAATTCGGTTCGATTCTGAGATAAGTTTATTTCGTCTGAGAAACACCCTAAAAGAAGATACAAGAGAAAAAAAAGCTTCTGTTTCCTTTTGTTCAAAATAGATCTTCAAGAGAATTCTTCGTGTATCTAAGGAGTAAAATACATCTGTGAATTCTACCCGGTTTAAGGTGCGCAAAGCTTTTTGAGGTTCCCCAGTATGGTAAAATAAATTGCCCTGATTGTAAGCCAGCGCACTTTCTCTAAAATGCGGAGACAAATCCGATGCATACTGTTCCATAAATTTTTCGGCCCAAACATTTTCTTCCAACAGCAAAGCTAAACTCACAATGTTTTTAAAATTCCAGGGAGAAAGATTGTTATTTTCAAGTAGCAATCCTTCCTCCAAATTATTACGATAAATTTCAAAAAGCTCTCTTTGGTATTGGATTTCTCCCTTTTTTATCTGGCTTATACAGAAATTTCGAATGTAAGCAAAAAGTTCTTTTCTCTCTTCTGCATTAAAGGTATTTACTTCTTTTCGCAAAA
>JAYSVQ010000181.1:0-2122 GCA_043718485.1 Bacteroidota bacterium | reverse complement strand
TCAATCATCATGGATGTAGGTTTTCCGGCTCCATGTCCGGCTTTGGTTTCGATTCGAATCAATACCGGATTTGAACCTTTATGCTTTTCCTGAAGGGTTGCAATAAACTTAAATGAATGCGCAGGAACGACCCTATCATCATGATCTGCCGTCATTACCATGGTTGCCGGATAGTTTACCCCTTCCTTAATATTGTGGATTGGCGAATAACCAAACAGATTTGAAAAATCACCGATGCTATCTGATGAACCATATTCCACCACCCATGCATGGCCGATGGTAAATTTGTGAAACCTCAGCATATCCATAACCCCTACCGCTGGCAAAGCAACCTTAAATAATTCAGGGCGCTGACACATAACTGCACCCACAAGCAAGCCACCGTTTGAGCCACCATGAATGGCCAACTTTTCGCTGCTCGTATATTTTTCTTTGATGAGGTATTCAGCTGCGAAGATAAAATCGTCGAATACGTTTTGCTTTTTCAATCGCATTCCTTGCTTATGCCATTCCTCGCCATATTCCCCACCCCCGCGCAAATTTGCGACTGCATACACGCCTCCATTTTCCATAAAAACCACGTTGGAAATACTAAATGAGGGCAAAATATTGATATTGAAGCCTCCATAGGCATAGAGCAACGTAGGATTGTTGCCCTCCTTTTTCATTCCTTTTTTATAGCTTAAAAACATGGGCACCTTGGTTCCATCTTTGCTATCAAAAAAGACTTGCTCGGTTACAAAATCTCCGGGCTCAAAATCAACTTCTGATTTGCGAAACACTTCTTGTTGCTGGGTTTCCAAATCTAACTTATAAATGGTTGAAGGGTATGTGAAGGAGGTGAAAGTATAAAACAACTCCTTGTCTTCTTTCCGGCCTGAAATTCCTGCGACTGTTCCCAACGTAGGTAACGCAATCTCTTTTTCCAATTTCCCCTCCATCGAGTACAGATGTAATCGGCTTGAAGCATCCTTCAAATACTCAACAACAATTTTGCCTCCACATAGGGCAACGGTATTCAACACTTCATCCTTCTTTTCAGGGATGATTTCTCTCCAATTTTCTTTTTGAGGCGTGTTTACATTGATGGCGACCAAGCGTTTTTTGGGAGCCATGTAATTGGTGAGTACTATTAATTCATCGCCTATATTATCGATAACTGTGTAACTATGCTCGAACTCAGAAACCACGGCTGAAAAACCCTTCTTAGGATTATCCAAATCCATAATAGAAAAAGCATTGTCTCGCGTTGCGCCTTCACTAAAATATAGAATCAAGAATCTTTCATCTTCTGTGGTTTGAGCATAAATACTTCGGCGCGGATGTGCAGGATCTTCATAAACCAACTTATCTTTAGATTGAGGCTCGCCTAATTTATGGTAATACAGCTTTTTATTTTCGTTGGCAGACGACAATTCCTTGCCTGCTTTGGGCTCATCAAATCTTCCGTAGAAAAAACCGTCTTCTCTCCAGGCAGCGCCTGAAAATTTTATCCAATTCAAACTATCGCCGGTTAATTTCGCATCGGGAATGCTTACTACGTAAAAGTTATTCCAATCAGAACCACCGGCAGAGGTTCCGTAAACGGCGTACTTTCCATTCTTGGAAACTGAAAATGCTGCGAGAGAAGTGGTTCCATCTGCAGAGAATTTATTAGGGTCCAAAAATACCGAAGACTCGCCCTTCAATCCTTTTTGAAAATATAAAACACTCTGATTTTGCAAACCATCATTCTTATAAAAAAAGTAATGTTCTGATTTTCTGAACGGCGCCGAATACTTAGGGTAATTCCATACTTTTTCGAGACGCTCTTGTAACTTTTTGCGAAAGGGAATTTTCTCGAGATAAGCATTAGTTACTACGTTTTGGGAATCAACCCATTCTTTAACGGCAGCCGAATCGTCAATTTCAAGCCATCGATATGGGTCTGCGACCTCGGTTCCATGGTAATTATCCTTTACCTCTACCTTTGCTGTATGGGGATAATCGATTTTAGGTTGAACTACATTTTGGCGACAGCCTTGTATTAGAGCCATAATAAATAAAAGGGTGAATGCTATCCTATTCATTTTGATTGGGTTTAGGGGGCAAATATAATTCCTCACAAGGTTAAGCCTGAACG
>JAYSVQ010000019.1:0-2845 GCA_043718485.1 Bacteroidota bacterium | reverse complement strand
CCGGCATCGATTATGGATATTCAGGTTCGTCATTTTGAGCGAATATTAGACAAAGCCATTGCTGCAAATATGAAAAAAATTGTTTTTATTCATGGGGTGGGAACGGGTACGCTTAGATTAGAATTGACACGACGCTTAGATGCGCATGAGTTTGTGAAAAGGCACAATCCTGCAAACTTTTTTAGATATGGCGGTGGCGCTGTGGAAGTATGGTTAGACTAAACTCTTTTGAAATGAATTTATTAAATCTAAACAACAAGGAATGGAGCATTAAAAGCCGTTCCAACCTTTTCGGAAAAGCATTTTTGGCCATTTGCTTTCTCATGGTTTTTTCCGAGGCAAAGGTGTTGGCAAATGCTGCCATGCCGGGTTATTGGAACACAGGTTCAGCGCCCTTTTTTGTGCCGATGTTTCCCGCCGATGCTACGTATCAATCCTTTTTGAGTATGGATAAGGAGCAAGTTGATGTGCAATTGTACAGAGGCTATGCTGTTGTAAAAGGAACGTATTTTATTCGAAATCGAGCAGATAGTCTCATTCATTTGAATATGGGTTATCCGGTAAATGGTACGCTTGCCCATCCTCAATTCAAGCATTTGATGGTAGATGATTTATACAAATTAAAAGTTACCGTAAATGGAATGCCGACTGAAACCACACGCCAGGAAAGGAATGAGAGAGAAATTCAATCGCTGGATTCCATAATGGGCTACCCAGACAATTGGTTCGTTTGGCAAGCGGCCTTATTTCCCGATTCACTGAATGTGATTCAAGTTTGGTTTTTGGTCGAAACCAATTTCGCATCCCTGCGAGAGGGATATAATAAGTTGAGCGGACAAGCATTCTCCTACATTTTGGAAACCGGTAAAGCATGGAATGGAAATATCGGCGAAGGCGAAATTAAAATTCAGTTAATGGATGGTCTTAAGGAAGGGGATGTCTTTGGTATTTTTCCAAAAAGTGCGTTTAAGAGCAATGGAAATGTGAAATTCATTAAAAAGTTTACCGCACTCGAACCCGGGCCTCAAGACAATATCGTAATTCGGTATTCAACCCCAGTTGATGGTTTTGACATTGAAAAAGTGTTAACTCAAAGTCAAACTTTGTTTGATGCGGTTGACCTTATGTCTGCTGAAAAATGGGAAGAAAGCGAGTTTCAGGTTTTTGAAAATTCAGATTTCGAGATACCACAAACTTTGCAGACCTTTTTTTGGATAGCGGTTATAATTGGCTTTCTCATTTTCATCGCGTTTGCCTCCGTGCTTTTTTATGTTGTGTTCAAGTTGATAAAAAAGAAGAAGGAGCCTGCTTAATTGTCTGTACGATACATCCATCCAACAAAGGGCCTTCGAAAGTTAATCGCCTCGCTGCTGAGGGCTTGGTATTCTCCCGATAGAAAAATGAAACTATGGAGAAAAAGCCTGGATGTGATATTCAAGGAAAAGGGCTATGCCCATTCTGTACCTTTATTTCAATCCATTGAAATTGAAACGCGCACGCGTTGCAATTCAGGATGCAGCTTTTGTGGGGCGAGCATTTTACATGATACCCGTCCGGATGTGTATATGCCCGATGAAATGCTCGATACAATCTTCACTGAATTAAAGGCATTGAACTACGCAGGATTCGTTCGGTTTTTTGTCAATAATGAACCCTTGTTAGACAAGCGTCTTGCAAATCTTGTGAAACGGGTAAAGGAAGAATTGCCATTGGCTATTTGTGAAATTCAAACCAATGGATTGAAACTTAATGAAAAAAATGGAGAAGAAATACTTCGTGCCGGTGTAGATCGCTTTTACATAAACAATTATTCAGATGAGGAAACCATTCACATAGGGGTGAAATTGTTTTTGGAAAAGGTTGCGCCACGCTTTCCCCAAACTGAAGTACAGGTAAGTATTCGAAAACTAAATCAGACCCTAAACAATAGAGGGGGCACAGCACCCAACGCTACCTATTTACCGCAGCCTTTACCCTTGCCATGTACCTTGCCCTTTTCTGATTTGGTAATTACGGCAAGCGGAAAGGTGGCAATATGTTGCCAGGATTTGAACTTTAACGAGGTAATGGGTCAATTTCCGGCCCAAAGCCTACGTGAAATCTGGATGGGCCCGGCCTTTCAGCGGCATAGGCAAGCCCTTTTGCAATCCAACCGAAAAGCATCCCCTTTGTGTGAAGGCTGTGACTATCGTGGATTTAAGGATGAATCAATTTCGGGAATTCTCGCCTTGAAGAACCGTATCGCGGGAACCCTAATCCAAAAGACCTAAGCCGTTCAGTCGCCGGAATACGCCATTCAACCGGTAATAAAAACATCCCAAAATAATGGGACAGTTTTCGGTGCATTCCCGTTGTAAATTGAGGAAACAAATAAAGGTACAGGCTTATGGCAACTTGGTTAGATTTTGGGTACCTCGCTCTTCTTGGCATTATTTTCTCATTTCCATTCCTTTGGCAAAAGCTTAATGAATGGCTGGATAAACCCGGAGATGAACCCCCTGTCAAATAAAGCAGGAAATTAATTTCGCTATTTTCTAAAGCGAATGCGAATCAGGAAAAGCATGTTCTTGATTCCATCTCTGAATTTTTTAATTTTCTTTTTCCCGTATCGCTCATAATAGGGGATGGAGATTTCTTTGAAGGCTAAACCTCGTTGAATGGCCTCGATTTTTATTTCTTCACTAAAAGGCATGCCTCCGCTTTTTAACACCATTTGGGTGAGGCATTCCCGATAAAATACCCACATGCCACTTTGGGAATCCCGCAGCGATATTCCGGTAAGCATGCGCGTAGCCAGGGTAAGTACCCAATTGCCAAACTTACTTACAGGGTCCATGACCTTGGG
>JAYSVQ010000180.1:0-2129 GCA_043718485.1 Bacteroidota bacterium | reverse complement strand
AAATTCATGAAGCGCAGCAGATACTTTTCTCTCAATGTTATTTACAACGCCGAGACTTAAACTTTGGCCGGAGAGAAGGGTATATTGAACTTCTTTTTTGTTGAGAAAAGTTTCAGGAACTTTTAACAAGGCTTCATTCTCTCCCAGAGAATCACGGTAATAGGTTTCAGAATGTGTGGTTGGCAAAAAAACAGTAAATACATCTGATTGTTGCACGATATAAAAAAAGGCTTTTCCCCCTGCTTCTTCATCGTTCACAAATATTTTTACATGTTCTTTCTCAACTTTTTCAGCGGCTAAAATTGGAATCACAAATACCAAACCCAAGAGTAAGGGGCTTAAAAATGTGCTCAGAATAAATGCCTTAGATTTAACCCGGCTCAGGTATTCGCGGCTAATGATGGTCCATACCTTATTCATGATTGGGCCCCTTCCTGTTGCACAATCGTTCTGAAAATTTCATTTAATCTAGGCATGTGGGCCTCAACCTTGTTTATGGAAACCTCAGTGGCTGAAAGCAAGCGAAGTAAATCAGCTCCTGAAATTCCTTCTGAAAGCGTCACCAAAAAGCTATTGGTTAGTTCCTTGTCAACTTTGAATTCAGAAAATGATTTTAAAGCTTCTCCATTTCCTTCAAAGCCAATAAGCCATTGATTTTTAAAATAACTTTTTCGTGCGTGATTTACATCATCCTCTAAAACCAGTTTACCATTATTGATTAATCCAATTCTATTGCAAATTTCTTCAACCTGTTCCATTCTATGGGTTGAGAAAATAATGGTAGTTCCCGATTCAGTCATTTTTTTTAGTTCTTGCTCAATGATATGAGAATTTAAAGGATCTAATCCTGAGAAAGGTTCATCCAAAATAAGTAGGGGGGGATTGTGTGCCACGGTGGCAATAAACTGGATTTTTTGTTGCATTCCCTTTGACAGGTCACCGACTTGTTTTTGGGCCCAATCGCCAGCTTCCATTTTCTCAAGCCATTCATCAGAAATTTGCTTTGCTTTTTTCTTATCCATACCCCTTAACCTAAAAAGGTAAATGAGGTGTTCACCCACTTTCATCTTTTTGTAAAGGCCCCGCTCTTCGGGCATGTAACCGATTTGATTGATCGCCTTTTCATTCAAGGCTTTTCCTTCAAAAAAAATGGTTCCTTCGTCTGGCGCAGTAATGGAAGTTATCATGCGAATAAGCGAAGTTTTTCCGGCGCCATTTGGGCCAAGCATTCCGAAAACAATGCCTCTTGGAATATCAAGGCTAATTTGGTCAACTGCAGTTTTACCTGCATATCGTTTACTTACCTTATTAATTTGTAAAATAGGATCGGACATGGCTTACAATAAATCGAGGGGGGAAATTACTTACCGCTGGGCAATAATGTGAAATTTCCGAGGCCAACATCTACAGAAAAGACAATTCCTTGCTGAGGGTTTTTGTCAAAAGCGGCATTTTGGAACTGTCCGGGCGATTTTTGGGTGAAATTTTGTGGGATATTAATTTTCCCAAAAAGGCCCTGGGTAAGGGAAATTTTCACCGGAATAGAGGGATCAATCATAACAATGCAACTTCCGGCACCAGCCTCAATTTGAATATATTGCGCCCCTGCGCAAGCATTTCCGATTGAAATCTGGGTTTCACCCATGCCATTTTGAATCACAACGGTTTTGGCTTTTGCCATTTCAAGGTTGCGAATAACGATTCGGCCCATTCCCCCATTAATTTTCAGGTGCTCCATTTCGATTTTGTTGGGCCGGCTATAGGAGATAAAAAGATTTGAGTTACCGTTCGATACCTCGAGGCCAGAAATAGAAAGGCCCGACAAGTCTAAACGCGTGCTGCCGTGGCCTGACTTGAGGTGCAGATTAAAAGTTTGCGTTGCATCCGGAAAAAATTCCCAAAGCAAGTCCTCTGGTTTTTCATTTGAATTTGGATTCAGGCGATACGAGAAAAAAGACCCGGAAGAGTTGGTCGTCATTTGCTTTGCTTTATCTGAAGCTTGCTGGGGCACAAATGCGACAAGCCTTCGGTTTTGCAAAGCACCGGTTTGTTTTTGGGGAATATGTTGACTACCATAAGCATTCAAGGTTGAAACCAAAGCAATAGGACTAGGAGAAGAAATAAAAAAT
>JAYSVQ010000179.1:0-2131 GCA_043718485.1 Bacteroidota bacterium | reverse complement strand
TTTAGGTGGTGGTTTATGGGCCTATCCTACTTTTCAGCATGGTGGAGTGAGTGACCTTGTGGTACATAACGATGAATTAATCGTAGTTGGTGGTTTCGAGTATGCAGGCGATTTACCCGTTAAAAATATTGCCAAATGGAATGGGTATCAATGGTGTGGAATAAATGATATTTTCAATTCATCCATTGATGATATTGAAATTTTTCATGACACAATTTTTGTGTTAGGTAATTTTTGGGAAGTAAATGGGGATACGTCCTTAAGGCATTGTTTAAGATGGGTAGGAGGCGCATTTGGCGACACCTGCGGTGCCCCTGTAAACCGCTTCCCAGAATCCAACACAACCGAAACCCTCACCCTCTTCCCCAACCCCACAAGCAACCAGCTCCAAATCGATTTGGAATTGCAATCCCCATCGGCAATTGAAATCACAATCTTAAACCCTGCCGGGCAACAGGTATTAAATCATAATGTGACGCAGGCCCAAACCCAGCATCATCACAAAATAGAGGTATCTGCATTGGCTGCCGGGCTCTATTGGGTAAAGGTTACCGCAGGGGAACGGGTGTTGGTCAAGAAATTGGTGGTAGAGAAATAATTGCCCTGCGGGCAATCATTTCTAAGCGAAAGCGGAATGCGAAAGCATTAACTAATGCGGCAAAAATGCCGCCTTTGTTTTTGGGGCCAATCGATGGTCTTCACCCATCAACCAGAGAATATGAAATAGGTAAAGCCCCATCGTGGCATAAAAACCTGAATTTATGGCTTGAAAATCAGCCATTTTGGCATTTCTTTAGGCATTGGAGCCGTTTTTGTAAAGAGGATTTATTCTAATTTAACAAAAATGAATTTCAATAACTTTACCATAAAAGCACAAGATAGTGTGCAGGCCGCAGCCGAGCTTGCAAAGAAACACAAGCACCAAACGGTTGAGGATATTCACCTTTTGTTGAGCCTTGTCGAAGAAGAAGATTCACTTACGGCTCACTTGCTGAAAAAGGCGGGTGCAAATCTTTCCTTTTTGCAGGGAAAAGCCGAAGAAGCACTCGAAAGTTTCCCCAAAGTTGAAGGGGCAAGTGGAAACGCATACCTTGGAAAAAGCACAGAACACATCCTCGATGAGGCAAATAAACTCGCAGGTAAAATGGGGGATGAATTTGTTTCCGTAGAACATATCATTGCTTCATTATCCGATTCAAAAGAGAAAGCAGGTAAACTGCTCAAAGACCAGGGCATCAATTCAAAAATGTTGTTAAAGGCAATAAAGGAATTGCGTGGCGACCGCAAAGTAACCGATCAGAATGCAGAGAGCACCTATCAAGCCTTAAAGAAATACGGACGAAATTTAAATGAATCAGCCGCTCAAGGAAAACTTGACCCGGTGATTGGGCGTGATGAAGAAATTCGCCGTGTGCTTCATATCCTCAGCAGAAGAACCAAAAATAATCCGCTATTGATTGGCGAACCGGGCGTAGGAAAAACAGCGATTGCTGAGGGCTTGGCCATTCGAATTGTGCAGGGCGACGTTCCCGAAAACTTGAAGAGTAAAGTATTGT
Organism: Bacteroidota bacterium; assembly: GCA_043718485.1. GTDB lineage: Bacteria > Bacteroidota > Bacteroidia > J057 > JADKCL01 > JAYSVQ01. Next base: position 575 of record JAYSVQ010000179.1, on the reverse strand, counting down.
ATTCTTTGGACATGGGCGCATTGGTAGCCGGTGCAAAGTTCAGAGGTGAATTTGAAGAAAGGCTAAAAGCCGTCGTAAAGGAAGTAGTGGAAGCCGAAGGGGAAATAATATTGTTTATTGACGAGATTCATACGCTTGTCGGGGCAGGAAAAGCCGAGGGCGCAATGGATGCAGCTAACATTTTGAAACCGGCCTTGGCCCGCGGAGAGTTAAAAGCCATCGGTGCAACGACTTTAGATGAATATCAAAAATATATCGAAAAGGACAAGGCGCTGGAGCGTCGTTTTCAAACCGTAATCGTTGATGAGCCAAGTGTTGAAGACACCGTTTCTATTTTGCGTGGTCTGAAAGAACGTTATGAGGTTCACCACGGGGTGCGCATTACCGATGCTGCCATCGTTGCCGCATCTGAATTGTCTCATCGATATATTAGTGACCGCTTTTTGCCCGATAAAGCCATCGATTTGATGGATGAGGCCGCAGCAAAGCTGCGCCTCGAAATGGATTCTATGCCCGAAGGCCTCGACGAAACAGAGCGTAAACTTAAGCATCTTGAAATTGAAAGAGAGGCCCTT
>JAYSVQ010000178.1:0-2137 GCA_043718485.1 Bacteroidota bacterium | reverse complement strand
CTTTTTATTTAGGGTTGCGTTTACTCCTTTTTTTGAAAAGAACGGAAACAGATATGAAATTTATCCTTCTGGTGGAATCGCTGCAGGATTTTGCTTTTGAATTTCTTTGTTTCTTTTTGTCATTTCTTCGATCCCAATATATATTGATACTACCGAATAGATGAGAATAGGTAAAATCAGAGGAGCGAAAAATCGGGTTCGCCAGGGAATAATATAAAGAACCATTGCAAAATAGGGGAGGATGAAAAATAAGAAGACCAAGCCCAATTCAGGTTTTTTACTCTTCCTGAGCACATATAAAAAAGTGAAAAGACAAAGGCCAATGAATAGCCAAAACAGGATGGGTATATAAACATTTAAAAATGCGATTTTTCTCCAACCAGAAAAGGCAGGCGTGCTTAGCGGGCCCTTGAAACTTCCAAAATGCGTTTGCATTTTTTCGTCCAGGGCTTCAAATTCTTTTGGGTCATGCCTCCATTCTAGGCCGGGAGTAAGCCTTTCATCCAAATAATTTTGGCGATGTAAATTTGAAAAATTTTCACTGAACTGGCCCGATGGGCCTTTTTTTCTTAATTCTTGTGCGGATTTCAGCCATATTTCATCGCAATAAAAAACCGTAGCCGAATGGCCTGATTTGTTATTCTCTTGTTCGGCAATACAAGCCTTCCAGCCTTCCTGCATTTGGATGCGCCTTACATCAGAATTCCTTTTCCAATTCAGACTATCATAAAGAGCCGCATCAATCCATTTTGAATTCGGGAGATTACTTGCAGTTTGGTAATGCATGCTTAGCCGGTCAAATTGAAATCGGCCTGAGTGCAGAAAAAACACATCGCCATGTAAACGGTATTGCCCAATGATTACAAAAGAAAGGGCAAATACAACCGGAAGTGCAGCACGAATGAAATCGCCGAAAAAATATCGTCTTTCTTTTTTTTGAATGAAAAGCGCCAAAGCCGGCAAAAAGAAAAGTCCAGATACTTTGCACAAAAACATCGCACCTAAGAACAGGCCCGAAAAAAAAGAAAATCGTTTTTCTTTTTCACGAAGCCATAAAAGAGCAAAACCAATTGAGAGCAATAAAAAGGAAATGAAAAAGCTTTCCGGCAAAATACTAAAATGAAAAAACAGACCAATCGGTTCAAATGCAGCGATTGAGCAAATGAGGTAAAACAAAAATCGGTTATCGGGAAACAAAACCCTGCTGAGAAAAGAAGCTGAAGCCGCAAAAACCAACAATTGCCCGATGGCCGCCAACAGCGCCCCGCCACCGATTTTAAGAATAAAAGCGAGGTACATATTTTCAAAGGGATTGTGGTAAATATCCCATGAAAATCCACCTTGAATATAAGAGTTGGTATCAAGGTCAACCATTGGGTCTGAACCGAGCAGCAGAATCACCTGAACCGCAAAAATGTATAATGCCCCCTTAATGGCAATTGCAATTGAAATGGCCTTCGAATCTTTTGGAATGGTCATGGGCCGAAGTTACAATTACTTCAGGATTTTTGGGCTGGATAAGGAAAATGGGGGAGGAGGGAAATGAATTGAGGGTATTTTTTAGTCATTTAAAGCAAATGACCCAAACAAATTTTTCTGATACTTTTTTAAGTGGCCAATTGCAAGTTCAATATGAGGTTTGGAAAACATATTGAATTTTCTTTTAGACCATTTTTCCAACTCAGACGAAATTATTTTTTGATCAAAGGATTGATTTTCATTGATTAGAAAATCAATTGTTGCAAGCAATTCCAAACCGTAAGGAGTTTCAAATCCTTCAATAAATCCAGAAACCATTTTAAGTCTTTCTTTTTCTCCAATCCCAAGTTTTTCATCAATATATGCATCAAGAAAGGCTTTACTTTTAATTGATAATTCGAGCGGTTCAAATGGTTTTGAATCTTTTTGTTCAAAGCCAAAAAGATAATATCCATCTAATTCAAATAAAATATGACGAACTTTCCCAGAATAAGGGCCATATACATTCTTTTTGAAATCAAGTTTTAATTGGGTTTCACCGAATCTTTGCAAAAAGTAACTCAATTTTTCAGCGGCAAATTCACTTGCAAATTCCCCAAGGGCTCTGTACCGAAAAAGTAAATGAAGAATCATTGCCCTTGCAGGGGTTAGGTGAGGG
>JAYSVQ010000177.1:0-6142 GCA_043718485.1 Bacteroidota bacterium | reverse complement strand
ATTTCTAACACTAGAAATTCCTGAGGTATCGTCTATGATAATCTCATTTGATTCAAGAGGACTCATCCCGTTCTTTTTATAAATTACCTTCATTTTTGAAATAGATAAACCAACAAGTGAAAAGCAATACGCACGATTGCCTATTTCCTCAACTTCAGGAAAAAATTTCAACGGGGTAAAATGTTCATCATCGTAACTAACCTGAATTTCAAATGAGCCGGTTTTTTTGTTGTCAACAGATTTCCACCAATACAGATAGGGTTGGCCTGCTGAGTTGTGCAGAATGGAAACATTTGAAAATTCGTTTCCAATTACGTTATCAATAAATTCAATTTTATGGCTATCCATTAAGGTATCTGTATGGCCATAATCATCAACGATTTCAAAATGCCATTCCTCCCCTACCCTATCTCTAATTGGGGGCGCCTCAACAACGGTACTTCCCACGAATTGTCTGCCAATCCAAATAGTAATCTTCAGTTTTTGCGCTGAAGTTGAACTCAATGAAAGAGAAATGGGCAACAATCTGTTTTCAATATTTATGAAGTGAATTGGAATTTCAAAACATGTTTTACCGTCAGCACTTTTAAAAATCGATTCTTTGCTTTCATTTTCTTTAATGGAATAACCCTTCTTACCAAACACTACATTAATCGGGTCAAGGACAATTATTGTATCCTTATTTTGTGTTGTTTGATAGGGAAAAATTCTTAGGGAAAGCTTAACTAAATTTGAATCTATAGAAGGGTCAATTGCAAAAGGTATTTCTTCTATTTCCTCTTCGCTGTCAAATTCACCACTAATTGACTTAGGCCTTCTTATTTTATTAGGCGCCTTAATCGGTTGGAGTTTTGATGAATCTAAAATATTTTGAGCAGCACCTAAAAAAGGAATGGTTCCTGATAAACAAACCAGAAAGAGAACAGATTTATTCATATACGAAAGGGTTAAAAAACGCTTGGAAAAAAAGTCTAATTTCTAGTGAATTCTTGAAAGACGAAAATCGCCATTTGGCAACCAATACGTTCAATATCAAGCAATTAATAAGTATCATTTTTATTAAAAAATAGAAATTGTTTTGTTGCTACTTGCAAAAAAATAACTATAAAGAATTTCGAATATAACACAATTTTTTTATGCTTTGCAAAAGAAAAAAAATTAAATGAACTCATTTTCAATTTATTGAGCTACTTATCCACCTTGGTGCAAAAGATATCTGAAAATTAGTTTTGCAAGCCCCATTACTTGCAGGCATGGATTGGTAGAATCCTATGTGAGGAACTGACTGCGGAGTTTTTTTGTTTCATGATTCCCTTCTGGTCATGAGATTTATTCTGGATGGAAGGGCTGAAGTTCTATGTAAAAAATTTCTTCATTATTAAATATGGAAATTGTTAATCTCAATTGTGAAGTGGTTACTCCAATGTTTTGTTATGGGGCGGATCAAAGCAGTCCTGATGTTAGGGAAGGCTCGTTGAAAGGAATGATACATTTCTGGTGGCGAGCTCTAAATGGGGAAACCGATCTTGTTAAATTGTTCAGAACAGAAGCTTCAAAACTTGGTTCCTCAATCAATAATGATTCCCATAAAAGCCCTATTTCGCTTGTTATTCTAAGTAAAAATTTGACTCTCATGAAAGGGGGTTTTTCGGATAAAAAAGTCACTTTAGAGTACGGATCAAAAATTGTAGATGTCAACATTTTCAAATATATCGGTTATCCGCATGCTGATAATGGAAACAATGGAAAACCTTATATCCAACCGGGAAGCACTTTTGTTATTCGTCTTTCCTCTAAAAATAAAGAATTAATCGATGAAGTTATTAGAATCATTCATGTAATAGGGGAATATGGTGGGATTGGTGCGAAATCCCGAAATGGTTTCGGACGCTTTAAGGTCACCAATCATCCGGAAGGAAAACCATTCGAAATTAACCTGAGTAATTTGAGGGGAAAGCATGCTCCGATTTCCTATACCACCATTAATGAAAAATCTGAATACGTTCAGTTAGAAGAAAATTTTAGTTTATCCTCAGAATTACACCTCGCTCTAGGCAAAAAGTATATTTTAGGCAGAAAAGAAGTTGATAGACCACATAATATTGACAAAAGACAATACCTGGGCTTGCCGGTTAAAGGAATAACCTCAAATGGGAAATCGTTCGGAAATTCTAGGCACCCAAAAGCAATTTTCTTCCATATTCGAAAATTAAATAATAGGAGTTTTGAAGGGGGATTTTTGTACACAGGGTATCAATTTCTTTCAGGATTGCCAGCTTCGGTTAAGGGGTACGCCAGCCCTAACCAAACGGAATATGAAAGGTCACATTCTTTTTTGTTATCGAAATTAATATGACGAACGCAAAGTATATTCTCATTTTTTCAATAGGGCCTGTACAAAGTTTTATAGCCCAAGCCAGAAAAACACATGATTTGTTTGCCGGTAGCAGATTACTATCAAAGTTGTGTGCTGCTGCAAGGGACGGGTTGAATGATTGGGAAATTATCCTTCCTTCTTCATTGCCGGGTACAGAATCTATGTTGAATAGATTTGTGGCTGTTTCCAATGCCTTAATGACTAAAGATGTGGCTGTGAAGAATGCCGAACAACTTGAAACATTGATCCAAAACCAATGGTTTGAAATTTGGGGATTGGCGAAGAAAGGTTTTGGAATTAGTGAGTCCGTTCCAATTTGGGATCAACAAATTAAATCATTTCTGGATATTCATTGGGTTGTTGCACCCATTATGGAGAATGAAGATTATGAAACTGCATACTCCAGAGCTGAACGGCTTGCCGCATCATCCAAAAATATTCGAGAATTTTCAAATGAGGATGCCAGAGCCGGACGAAAGTGCAGCCTTGATGGCGAAGTGAATGTCGCCGTTTACAGGAAAGGCCCGTGGGAAATCAACCGAACAAACGTGGAACTAAAGGCGAACAAGCTTTTTGATGACCGGGTCATTATCATTTCTGATGACAGTGGGATAAACCTGAGTCTTTTGGGTCCCGGGGAAGGCATTGGGCCGATTGGAATGATGAAAAGGTGTTTTCTGGCGGCTAAGAAAGAAAGTGAATTTCCTTCAACTGCTGAAATAAGCCTTTTTGCAGCATTGGATGCGATGAAGCATGTTCCGGATTTGAAGGAATTTATCCGTGCGGTGGACGGTGAATACCAACTGTTCTATGAAGAGAATCTAGAGAATAAATACCTTGAAAAGTATGGCTTTCATTCTTTGGTTAAACAAGCGGATTCCCTAAAGGAAAAGAGAAATGCACTTGTCCAAACTGCAAGTGAAAAAGGATTTCCTTTCTGTAAATATTATGCGCTACTTCTGTTCGACGGGGACTCGATGGGTGAGTGGTTCTCGGGAAGAGATAAAGAGAGAAAACCATTTATGAATTTATCAAAGCTGAAGGATTTTCAGCATTTTTTAAGTGGCCTTCTGGCTGAATATGCCAAGTGGACTGAGGCATATTTGGTCGCCCCAAAAGGAAGAGTTATCTATTCAGGAGGAGATGATTTTCTTGGCTTTATCAATCTTGAATCACTTTTCCCTGTACTGAAGGAATTTAGAGAGAAATTTCGCGAAATGGTAGATTCCAAGATCCAAGAAAATGCAAATACTTTCGGATTCACTTCCACAAAACAAATTACTTTTTCCGGTGGCTTGATTATAGCCCATTATAAGTACCCTTTGAATTTTGTTATTGACAAGGCAAGGGAGCTTGAAAAAATTGCAAAAAAGCAAAAGGGAAAAGATTCGATTGCTATTGGGGTGACTAAACACTCCGGAAGTTTTGATGTTTGTGCATTCCCTTGGCAGGATGGGAATGGAAACTTGTTGGCCGAAATTCTTGGATCTATTACCGAAAGTTTCAAAGAGAATTATTCCGATCGTTTTTTTCGCACACTTTTCGAAGAATTCCCTTTCACACCACAGGAATGGAAGGCTTCCGTCGAAGACGCTGATGATTCAAGGATTGTTCCGGATGTAATACTCAATCATGAATTGAGGCGGCTTTTTAACAGGTCCGTTAAAATTCCTCGTTTGGAAAAGGAAGATGATACTTCGTTCAGTGACAGAAAAAAGGAGATTCATAAAAACGCAGTTTCCAATATCGAATTTTTAAAAGAAATGAGACCCAAACAACATATAAATTTTTTGGGTACTCTCAGCATTTGCGAGTTCATCCACCGTAACATACACACCCATGCAAGGACTGATAATTGAACCGTTTGATACCATGTTCTTTAGAGATGGTAAACCATTTTCTTTGGGTGAGGAATCAGTGGGAACCTCAGTATTTCCACCTTTGCCAAGTGTTCTTCACGGTGCTTTGAGAAGCGATTGGCTTGGATGGAATCTCAATGATTTAGGTAAGGCCGGAGGACAAGATGATCCAACAGCAAAGCTTCGTACTCAGTTTATTCAACTGCTTTTCACAGAAGGCGACCTGCGTTCACCCGGCTTTTCATTTCCCAGAGATTTTATCCTTACCGGCGGTCAACCTGAAGCACTCAAACTAAGTGATGTTTCCGTTGAGGATGGTTTTAGAAGTGCAACCATTAAGGAGGGTGAAAAATTTGTTCCCAAATTTATTCTTCAAGCTACTTCCCGAAACAAAACCGAATCCATTGAAAGTGCGTTTTTGTCACAGGTGGATTTCCAATCCTATCTCAATGGTACTCTTAAAAGTGGTAAGTTTTTTCAACTGAAGGACTATATTACAGAGGAGCCAAAGGTTGGAATCGGTCGAAACCAAAATACCGGCACCACTGAAGAAGGTAACCTGTATCAAATAAAAATGATTCGACCAGAAGGTGCCAAGGGCCTTCGGATAAGTTTTATTTCCTGGTATAAAGATCTGGAGCTACCTTCTGAGAATCGTTTAGCAAGGGTAGGGGGTGAAGGAAGGCCTTTCTCCTTTTTGCCGGTCAAAAAAAATGATATTGCCAATTGGATTGGAACAATTTCTAATCCGGTATCGAATACCAATGAAAACGTTTTTAAAATTTATTTCGCCTCTCCTGCCATTTTCAATGAAGGCTGGTATCCGGGAAGTTTATTAGAAGAGCACGGCTTGGAATTACTCACCTGTGCAATTGGTAAACCACTTTCAGCAGGAGGCTGGGACATTGCGAAGCGAAAACCCAAACCGATGTATAAATGCATTCCGGCAGGTTCGGTTTTTTATGTGAAGGCCAAGGATGCAGATGCAGCTAAAAAAGCATCAAAATCTATTCACATGTCCAATCAATCCGATTACCGAAGTGAGGAAGGTTTTGGCTTTTGTTTTTGTGGTTTGCCCCAACAAGAAAATTAAAATGGACCATAAAAACCCAAAAATGATTCTATTATTCTCCCATTTACTTACTAATAGCCAGATACAATGGGCCAGAGAATCATTAAAAGTTTCAGATTTTATCTCGATGCCTGAGGAATTGAAAACCCAATGGGCGGCGATTGATCCGAGTGTTGAGGATCTGATTGGGATTGCCGGTCCATTTCAGGACTGGTTAAAATCAGCAACGGTTCCCGGAGATTTTATTTTGGTAATGGGTGAGTGGGGTACTACTTACCTTCTCGTCCAGTGGTGTTTTAAGAATGACAGAATTCCGGTTCATGTTACAGGCCCAAGAAATGTGGCAGAAGAGTCTGTAACTGAGAAAGGAATCAAAAACACCCGATTCATTAAGCCTGTCCTTTTTCGAAAATATCAAATATTAAACAACTGAATATATGTATCAAACCGGAAATCTGATTTTTTTGACCTGTGAAACCCCCTTACATGCCGGGGAAGGGTCCGACATCGGTTACATTGACCTACCGATTCAAAGAGAAAAACATACCCACTTCCCAAAGGTGGAGGCTTCAGGGTTAAAAGGAGCCTTTAAGGACGAATACCGCAACAAGCAGAAAACCATTGATGTCGAGTCGCTTTTTGGACCTGACAATAACCCTGACCGACAAGGTGCAATTGGTTTCTCTAATGCGCGCATCCTTTTATTTCCTGCTTGTTCTATTCGGGGTGTGTTTGGTTGGTTAACCTGCCCAACAGTTCTAAAAACATTTGAACGGGAAATCGATTGCCCGGCTTTGAACAATTCAAAATTGCAATGCCTGCAACACCTTTAAG
>JAYSVQ010000176.1:0-6144 GCA_043718485.1 Bacteroidota bacterium | reverse complement strand
AAAAGATACACAGCGCTTGGCGCTGATTTGAGCGAAGACCTGAGCAAATGCGATATTATTTTCGGACTAAAAGAAATTGATTTAGATAAGATTTTAGCAAACAAGTGTTATCTGTTTTTTTCGCATACACATAAGGGTCAGATTAAAAATCGTAAACTGCTCAAGCAGATGGTTGAGAAAAAGGCAACCGTAATCGATTATGAATTGATCACCGACATTCACCATGCGCGATTGGTAACAGCATTCACCTATTTTGCCGGCTACGCCGGCATGATTGATTCTTTGTGGATGTTAGGCAAGCGATTGGCAATGGAAAACATTTCGAATCCATTTGACACAATGCTTCAATCAAAAGATTTTGAAAGTTTGCACGACGCGCGTGAAGCATTGAAAAGTGCAGGAGAAACGATTGCCAAAACAGGAACACCCGCAGAACTTCCTCCCTTTATTTTTAGCTTTTTGGGAGATGGAAAAACCAGTATAGGCGCACAGAAAATGATGGATTTACTTCCCCATGAGCGCATTTCCATGCATGAGGTAAAAAAGGTTTTTCAAACCGGAAGTCGCAAAAAAGTGTACAAAGTGGTACTTGAAATTCCGGACATGTACAGGCCGGGGCCTAATGCAGGGGAAATGAAATCTGTCTTCCCTTCCTTAGCACGAATCGACCAAAGAGATTTGTATTTTAAAGACCCCTTTCTGTTTGAATCAAATCTCGATACGATATTGCCTTACACCACTTTGTTAATGAATTGCATTATTTGGTCTTCGGCTTTTCCACGAACCCTTTCCAATGAATTAATGCAAACCGTTTGGAAAAGGCACAAAACCTTACAAGGAATTGGTGATATCACTTGCGACCCAAACGGCTCTATTGAATTTTCTGAAGAAACATGGATCGACAAACCTGTATTTATACATCATCCCGAAAAAAAAGCCAACACCCTTGGTTTTGAAGGAACAGGTGTGGCGGTAATGGCAATTGCCAATTTGCCCTGCGAGTTCTCGTCAGATGCTTCGCTGCAATTCAGTGACGAGCTTTCGCCTTTTATTCGCGTGTTGTTAGATTCAAACTTGAAAGGCGATTTCGGGCACAGCCTATTTTCAGATGAGTTGTCGCGTGCCACCATTCTCTGGAAAGGTGAATTTACCCCTCGCTTCAAATATATGGAAGCTTATCTTAAATAAGCGTTATAAAATATTCCAACATCTTCAATTTCACAAATTGGGGTATTCAGGTTGCATAAGCGAGGTCGAAGGCCCTCTTTAGTGCCCCTCCTTAGTCAAGGAGGGGATAGGGGTGATTATCTTTGTATTCATACTATTTTTGTTCATCAACATTTCCTCCACGGTGCCTTCGATCCGCCCCGGCGGATTCAGGCACCGGATTTTTTCCAATGTTAGCCTGTCCGCCGTGTCGGATTCAGGCACCAAGAAGAAAACCACCGATTATGGATTTAATGTAAAGTACATTTACAAACTCATCCTCCACGGCGGACACAGCCCCGTTTTATCCGGCGGATAAAACTGCCCCTCTCTTTGGGAAATAGAGGGGCCCGAATTAGAGCGAGAATGAGTGCGTTTCTGTTGTGCCGTTAGGTACAAGATGTGGGTAGAATTTAATTGTGCGTTTCTTTTGTGCCGTTAGGTACAAGATGTGGGTAGAATTTAATTGTGCGTTTCTGTTGTGCCGTCAGGTACATGATTTGGGTATGGTTAATATATCGGTTTTTCATTCCTTTCGGTGCCTTCGATCCGCCTGAGGCGAACAGGCTATTGAATGATTTATAAAGATTAATATGATAAGATAAAGCAACATTTTTAAATTCGCAAATTGGGGGATTCAGGTTGCCTTTTTCAGGTTCCTATTCTTCCTCGCCCGTCTCAGCCTGTGGAACAAAAAGCTAGCGAGGCCATGTGTTTAGTCACCTTTTTTATTTGCAGAAGGGTAGGGTATGTGCTTGGGGCAAAGAAAACCAGCGGTAGCCAAGCTTTTTGTTCAGACGGCCTGCGTGATGGCAAAAGGCCTTGACGGGCGAAAGCGGCTTTTTTTGATTCCTTTTTTTGCCGCAACAAAAAAAGGAATTCCGCCGGAAGGCCAGAAAACAAAAGCTATTCAAAACAATTGGCACTAACATTTACAATTACTATAAAACCTTTAGCTATCGGCGGAGCCTTCGATCCGCCGCGGCGGATTCAGACTTTTATCCAGGCGCCTACGGCGGCCCGAAAGCACCTGCACCAGATCGAAGGCCCTTTTCCTACCACCCGTTCCATGCAATGCAACCCTTTTCCCCTCCCGGCCTTCTTCTATAAAACGATACCGATATGGGAAGAATAGGCTATTCTTCAGTGATTTTTTTGTCCTTTTTTGGATTGGGTTTTTCGCAAACCATTCTTTCCCTTGAAAAAGCGGGTGCATTCAAGCGCATACGAATTGAGCCGGGAACCCTAATGAAAGTAGAGGCCAAAAAGGGTGGAGACAAGTTCGGCGGCGAACTCATATCATTTTCAACCGATTCTGTTTTCTTTCCTCATTTTGCTTATCCCCTCGATTCTTTTGAAATTTTGTGGTTGCCGGCTTCCCTTGCGAGGAGAAATTGGGTGCGAAGTTTGCAAGTGGCTTCGATAAATGCCCTGCTTATTTTTAATCTGATTTTTCTTATCAATGAATTGCCAAGCGGCATACCCTTATTACGACCGGCCATTCGCACCTTGGTCATAGATGCTGCATCGGTTTCATTCTTAATATTTGGAAGGCGAATGTTGTTGCGAAAATATGACCTACGCAAAAAATGGAACCTTCAAGTGCTTACGATTCCGCTCGCCCCCTAATTATTTTCCTTCAATCAATTGTGTTTCCACTTCTTCAAATCGAATGCCCAGACTTTCTAATTCTTCTAAAATGGGTTCAAAGATTTCAGGAAGTGTAGGAATCAAAACGCCACGGGCTTGAATTTTATCTTGAAGAATAAGTTTTGCGCCGATTGCAGCAGGAAGGCCAACGGTAGCAGAGATAGCAGTGTGCGTATGGTCTTTTCCTTTTACAACCATTGAAGAATTAATCCGGAAATTTTGGCCCTTCCAAAGGTATTCAAATTGGTGTTGTTGAACGACCATGTCGGTGTCGGTCTCTTTAAAGACCCATTTTTGTTCCAATAAATGTTGCAAGATTTCTGCCGGTGTTCCATTCTCAACCTCAGTTGGTTTTCCTTCAAAAATCCCAGATGAGATTAATTTATTCATAACCGGACTGTCTTCTTTTTCTCCTAAAAATTGAGCGAGCGATTGCAGGTCCGATTTGCCTTCTATTCTTCTCACAAAAGAGAAAAGGAGTTCATTCCAGGTCATAGAGGCCGAATGTTGAATTCTAAAGCTGTCATCTGTCAGCCCAATTTGGATGAGCGCATTCCATGCGGCGCAAAAATCTTTTGCACGCAAAGTGCCACGCAAAATGGTGGGCACATCTTCTAAACCAAATACCTGAATATAACTAAGTGAATCGCGGTTTGCATAACCTTCAAATACTTGTCCGTCGGGAAAAACAACCGATTCAATTTCTTTAAATAATCGTGAGTAGGGAATAAATCTTAGATTTCCCTTGTCCCTAAATCGTGCGGTTCCCTGTCCGGCTAAAATTACATTTCGGGGTGCCCAAGTAAATTTGTATCCCCAGTCGTTTCTTGATTCAGGCGCAACCAAGGCACCGCACCATGATTTAAAAGCAGTTAGTTTTCCCCCTTTTTGCTGAATGGCAGAAATATTGCGCATCGCACACATGTGGTCGATACCGGGATCAAGTCCCATTTCGTTTAGAAAAATTACTCCATTCTTTTTTGCTTCTTCATCGAGGGCTTTCATCTCTTGCGAGACATAAGATGCAGTAAGAAGGTGTGTTTTATGTTTCAGACAATCAAGGGCGACAACCATATGAAATTGAACCGGCAACAATGAAATGACAAGGTCAGCTTGCTGAATTAAACCCTCTCTTTTTTCGCTATCATTTACATCGAATTGAGTGGCTTTTCCATTTGCATTTCCATTTACTTTTTTCAGCGCAAGGTTGAGGTCATTGTCGCAAACATTGATTTCCCAGTTTTCGGTTAATGCCTTGTCGAGCAGATATTGAATGAGGGTTGAGGCAGAACGACCTGCGCCTAATACCAGTACTTTTTTCATTTTCAACATTGAAGGCCCGAAGGTAAGGATTGCATTTATAGGCAAAAAACCTTGTTTTTGCACAGAGTTTGAACAAATTTGGCCTTAATAAGGTTACTTTTCGTAATTTCAATTCATGTTTCGGTCAATTGTTGCAGGCATTTTAGCGATCGTGGTACTCATCTCAACGGTGGGATTTACCATTAAGCGGCATTCCTGTCTTACTATGGCCATTACCAAGACCTATTTAATTGAGTCGCCGCTGGGCTGTTGCACCCATAAAAAAGAAAAGAAAAAAGGTTGCCACCAAGCTGAACAAGTGAATAAGAAGTGCTGCGAATTTAGTTCTGAGCATCATGTGCTTGAGGTGGATAAAAATACTGCATCTCGAATGAATCTGGTCATTCCGGTTTTTGCGAATGCAATTAGCCTGATTGATTTACCCTTTTTGATTCCTGCTGAAATAGAAACAGATTCTTTTACCAAGGGTAGGGAACCCCCAGAGCGAAGTTGCAGAGGCATTCTCTTGCAATCGCGCATTCTTCGTATTTGATTTCTCCTTTTCATTGTCTTTGCCCGACCATGTCGGGTGTTTTTTGTATTTTAATTAGGTGAAATGAAAATGAAAAAGATTAAATATATAGCTTGTATTTTGTTTTTTTGTTTCGGCATGACAAGGATTCATGCCCAGCGAAAAAATATTTTAAATGGAGTGATTTATGAGAAGAATGAAAATGGAATTGAAGTTCCATTGGCGGGTGCAGCGGTTTTTTGGTTGGGGCGGGAACAGGGTGTAATCACCCAAGATGACGGCAATTTTACACTTCCGCGGGCATCAGAAGGAGATAACACCCTAATCATAAAAAGTTTGAGTTATGAAGATGATACCCTTGAGGTAGGCGAAATTTATTTTGTGGAAGTTACCCTCGACAAACCGCTTACGCTTGCACAAGTGGATATTCGGTCGGGAGAATGGGGCACTTTTATCAGCAGTATTTCTACCCAACATGTAGAAATGATTACCACAGAAGAATTGGGAAAGGCGGCCTGTTGTAATCTTGCTGAAAGCTTCACCACAAATTCAGGCGTGGATGTGCAGAGCAGCGACGCCGTTTCGGGCGCGAGAGAAATCAGAATGCTGGGGCTGGCGGGCCGCTACACGCAGACCTTAACCGAGAAGGCACCTCTGTCTCGCGGTTTGGGATATTTATATGCCTATAATGAAATTCCGGGTCCTTGGGTTGAATCTATTCAAATATCAAAAGGTACAGGTACGGTAGAAAATGGATATGAATCCATCACCGGCGAAATCAATATTGAGTTGCAGGAACCCGACAAAGCCGATCCGTTTTTTCTAAATGCATACGGAAATATTTTTTCCCGCACAGAACTGAATAGTCATTTCGCACATCGGTTTAATGAAAAATTGAGCACCCTGGCGATGGGCCACTTGAGTAAAAACTTTGTTAGAATTGATAATTCCCATAATCATTTTTTAAACTTCCCTTTGGTTTCGCTGGCCATGCTTCAAAACCGGTGGAAATACGACACCGAAGGGGGAATTTGCATTCAGGCCTCGGTAAAAGCCTTGGTCCATGACATACAAGGGGGGCAAGTTTCTTTTGATGTAGAAAAAGATAAAGGAACGACAAATGCTTATGGCATAGGCGTGAACATAAAACGAATCGAAGCCTATACGAAAACGGGATATCAATTTCCGGGTCATGCTGATAAGAGTTTTGGTCTTATTCTTTCGGGTTTCGTTCACCGCCAAGAATCTTTTTTCGGATTACGTGAATATGGTGCCGACCAAGAGAACTTTAGAAGCACCTTTACCTGGGACGAGCAACTGGGTGAAGGCGATAATCGTCACCGTTACCGTTTGGGGGGTGCCTTTATGTATGAAAATTTTAAGGAGAAACTAAATGATTCTTCCTTTTCACGCAAAGAAATTGTGCCCGGTATTTATGGAGATTACACTTTTAA
>JAYSVQ010000175.1:0-2142 GCA_043718485.1 Bacteroidota bacterium | reverse complement strand
CCTTGGGGACTTTCCATCCGTATCTTCAACGTATTGCCCTTCGCATTTCTTGCCTCTCCAATTAAAATTGATTTTCCCGATAAAAGTTCTGCGTTATTTGGCCCTTGAACCCATTTTTGAATTGCCCATTGCAGCCCTTTTTTTACGATTTTTAATTGAAGAATGGGCTTTAGGAAATGACTTAATTTTATTAGGCGCACATCCGCTTCGGGTAATTGGAAAAATACCCGAATGGTTGGAATACCTGTACTGTGCCATGCAGAAGAAACATCACCCCAAGACATAATTACAGAAGATTTTTGACCCTTACCATAATCAAAATTTTTTCTGATGCTTCCATTTCTGATGCCTTTCAATTTTCCATTTTCCCGAATCAGGCAAGGATCAGACAAATATTCCAGTATTGTATTTGCAGTTCCCTGAGATAATCCGCCACCTAAATTTAAAATTCCAATATCGAGTGAAATGGCGTCAGGCATTTCTAAATGGAGTTTCATTGCCAGACAATCGCTCGGCACCACATCAAAACCCACAGCAGGTAACAACATGATTCCGGCTTGAAGCGCTTGGGAATGCAAATGAGCCAAACCTTCAATAACCTCAATTTCACCTGTGATGTCAAGGTAATGAGACTGGGTTTTAAGGCAGGCATCCACTGCCGGCTTCCAAGTTTGCCGAAAGGGTCCGGCACAGTTTAACAGAATTTTTGTTTCACCCAAAGCCTCCTTAAGCTTAGTTGAATCCTGAATTGAAAATGCCCTCCAGTTTAAATTATTTTCTAAAGCGAGCGCCTTTGTCTTTTCTCCATTTCTGCCAGCTAATAGGGGTTTAAGTCCTTTCGCAAGGGCTTCCTTTAGAATTAATTTTCCGGTATATCCGTAGCAACCATAAAGCAAGAAATCCATATTTTTTTGGGAATTTTTTTGTTCGTTTTATTCTAGTGAAGATTTTCCTGAAATGAAATCAGAAAACCAAAAGCCGGAATCTTTGATCGTCCGGGTTTGGTTTTCATAATCTACACTTACCAATCCAAACCTAGGCTTGTAGCCTTCTGCCCATTCAAAGTTGTCAGTAAAACTCCAAATAAAGTAGCCATCAATATTTACGCCTTCTTTTTTTGCACGCAAAACTTGTTGGAGGTGTTTTTTGTAAAATTGAATTCGCTTTTCATCTTTTATTTTTCCGTTTTCATTTAGGTCAGGAAAAGCTGCGCCATTTTCTGTAATGATAATTTTAGGAACGTTGGGATAGGAAGATAATTTTTTCAATAGGTGGTAAATTCCTTCCGGATACACCTCCCAATTCATTTCCGTAATTTCGTTTGCAAATTTTTGTGGCTTTACTTGTAAGGCGTGTAAAAAAGGAACGAACCAAGCCGGTTTTACTTTTAGTCTTGTATAGGTTTGCAAGCCAATAAAATCAAAATTAAACGGCAGCAAGGCCTCATCTCCGGCCAACATATATTTTTCTACCCTTTTAAATGCAGGCAAAACATCAAGAGGATAGCCCAGTCCCAAAATGGGGTCTAGAAAAATGCGGTTGACTAAAGCATCAGCCCTTGCGACCGCCCGATTGTGCGAGGGCAAATCTTTTTTCGGTGTAATCCATGACATCGAAAATGTGCTTCCGATGTTTCCGTCTTTTACTGTTTCTTTTAAAATCCTTCCTCCTTGTGCCTGAGCCAAACATGCGTGGTGCCAAGCACCAAAAAATCGGGATAAACTTCGTTTGCCCGGCGCATGCATCCCTAATAAATAGCCCAGCGTAACAAATGCCATCGGCTCATTCAGCACCATCCAATCTTTAACACGGTCACCAAAATGTTGAGCGCAACTCAACACATAATCTTCAAATCTTTTTAAAATGTCTCGATGGGGCCAACCGCCAGCATCTTCAAGTTTTTGAGGTAAATCCCAATGATATAAAGTAACCCAAGGTCGTATACCGGATTCTAAGCAAGCATCAATGACTTGGTTATAGTAGTCAATTCCTTTTTTGTTTACGGGACCCCGACCTTCCGGAAAAATGCGTGACCAAGAAAGTGAAAAGCGAAAATTAGAAATGTTAAGTTTTTTTAACAGAGAAATATCATTTGGGTAGCGATGATAAAAATCGCAAGCCGTATCGCCGTTTTCACCTGTT
>JAYSVQ010000174.1:0-2143 GCA_043718485.1 Bacteroidota bacterium | reverse complement strand
TACATTACCAAGTGGCTTCCACGAATCACCGACTTGATCATCCAATGCATCAATTTCCAACAGCAATTCAAGCCATACCAATTCTTTTAGGGTTATTTTCCTTTGGTCCAATAAGGTTTCTGGAAACCGCTCAATTACCGAAACCATACCTGACCAACCTTGATGAGCAAATTGCTGGTCAAAAAGATATTGGTTAAACAAGCGCCTATCTCCCACCAAAATATCAAGCAAATCAGCAATTTTTGATCTTGCATGAAGCAATAAAAGTCTAGCACGATTTGTTCTAAAGAAACTTATAAAAGAATTCTTCTCCACTTCCCTGATGCCGGCAATTAATCCCTTTCCAGTCACTGGAAAATTCCAAAGGGAAACCCCTTGGTCTAAATAACTTCCGAGAATTCTGAATAACGTAGGATGAACAGAACCATCTAAATCAATTTTATATTCCTCTCTCCATTTGGCCCTAAGCTCTCCAATACGACCAGCTCCCTTTTTAGGATATTCTTTTGTTAAAAGGCAATACTTCCAAAATTCAACCTTATCCGAGCCTTTTCGCTTTAAGATTACATTGTCAAGGATTTGATCTGAAATTCTAAAACCCTGATACAATTCCCTAAATTCGGTTATAGAAAAAAGGACTTTATAGCCAAACATTTCCGATGCTTTTCCTAAGCCGTCAAAAAATGAGAATGACTGAAAGGCATGCAAGGAATTATGATGGATAAAATCTTTGAGGGGTGCCTGCGCAGGCAAATAGTGTGCAAGACGATGAAGAATTTCCTCTTCATCAAAATGGAAAATCGATTTGCTTTTCATAATTCTCCTTTATTATGGAATTTTAAATTTCATTTTAAGTTGAGGGTTGAATCTCATTCATAACTTTCACCCGTTCAACCAAAGAATTTGCCATAATTTTAAACATTGTCAAATCTTTTTCTTTTGCATTAGAATGAAAGATCAATAATTTCTCCCCGGTACAAATTGTATTAACTTTTACAGCGGAATTGCCAAAAAGGATACCACAGGCTCCTTCGAAAAGCCTTGATACTTCTTTTCGATTTTTCCCTTTAAGATTATACTTTCTAGAAAAGTCAGGGTTCGATTCAATATCAATATCTTGCTCGCCCAATAAATGAAAAAAACGATCTGTTTTAGTTTCAGGGGAAAGCGTGAACTCAGGCATTCCCTTTATTTCAACCATTAAACCAGAATATTTCTTTTCTGAAATGCCGAAGTTTTGTCGAATGGACCTGAAAACAAACTCCCCCGATACTATTTCCCCAAATGAATTTCTTATATTCTTATCTGGAAGGAAATAGAATGACTTTCTCATGCCGGGAATTCCTAAATTAAACCATTTCGCATTCGAGAGTATCGGTGAAGAATTTACAATTACATTAGAAAGATGCATTTCTCCCCTTTTTCTGGAAATAGCAGATTGAGGGTCTTGTCCATTCATTGTAAATCCATCCAGTCCTGTGACGATTATTTCATTTCCCTTTTCTTTCTCTTTTCTAGCAAAATCATCTAAATGAGCCCGAACCGTATGGTCAATGAATGAGGCCTGACTGTAATCGATAACCACGTTTGTTTTCGAGTTAACAGAATTCAATTTCCTTTTTAAAGGTAAAAAATTTGAAAATACCTGAGCCCCTTTCAAAGCAACTCTCATTTCATTTTCTGTATAAGAAACACTCGATTGGTTTTGAAAGGTTTCTTTCCATTTCAATCCATTCATTAATCCGAGTACCAATTTTATTAAAATTCCGCCAGCTACCCCAATGAGCAAATCCGTGAAAATAGTAATCAACAAAGTCGAGCAGAAAATTATAAATTGGTGAGGACCCACCTTCCATGCATGAAAAAATTCTTTGGGGGAGGCTAACTTGATTCCCGTGAAAACCAGTATTCCCGCTAAGGCCGCCAATGGGATGCGATGAATTAAACTTGGAATAAAAACCACAAAACCAATAAGGAATATTCCATGAAAAAAATTTGCCCATGAAGTTCTAGCCCCATTATTTATGTTGGCTGAAGACCTTACTACCTCTGCTATAATAGGCAAGCCACCCAAAAATGCACTTACCATTGAACCGAATCCAACAGCTGACAAGTCTTTGTTAAGATTTGAGGTTCGTTTTTG